>JAUWJJ010000157.1 GCA_030607765.1 Candidatus Aerophobota bacterium | reverse complement strand
GGAAAGGGCAATTTTATGAAACAATTCTCCTAATACTGGGATTTTTAACTTCAGTGCATCAAGCCAGTAACTTCCCTTATCTGACTTTTTAGTTAACCAGTAGATAATAGCTATTATTCCCACAATAGGAGGGATGATGTAAAATTTTTCTCGAAGAAGTCTGGATAAATCCAGGAAAAATTGAGTTAAAGCAGGAAGATTAGCCTGAAAAGCTTCCCTGAATAACTCTTCCATTTGAGGAAGAATAAAAAACATAAGGGCAAAGACAAGCCCTCCAGACATAATTAAGACAAGAACGGGGTACCTTGTAGCAGTTTTTATTTTTTCCTTCATATTGTCTGTCTCCTCCAGATAGTTTGCCAATCGAGTGAGGATAAGATCTAAAATTCCCCCTGCCTCACCTGCTTTTATCATATTGCAGATCAAGGGAGAAAATTTTTTGGGATGTTTAGCTAAAGCATCGGAAATAGAAGATCCTGCTTCTATATCATTTTTAACTTGAATTGTAACCTCCTTTAAAGATATATTTTGAGTCTGATCAATTAAAATATCAAGGGCTTGAATAATGGGTAGACCTGCATTAATTAAAGTAGCGAACTGACGAAACATAACAATGATATGCTTTGACTTTACCCTGGGTTTAAATAGCTTAACTTTAGAGATAGTTTTCCCTGAGCTAAGAGTTCTAAAACCAGCCTGCCTTTTTGCTGAAATAAGAATTAATCCCTGAGGTCTCAATTGATAAGCCACCGCTCTTTCATTGTCGGCATCTATCTGACCTTTTATTTTTTCTCCTCTTCTATTTCGAGCTACGTAAGTATAAATTGCCATTTGCTTATTCTTTATAGGACCCCGGTCACTCTGGCCAGATCTTCCAGAGTGGATTCCCCTTTAATTACTTTAGCTAAAGCATTTTCTCTTAAAGGTATCATTCCCTTAGCTAAAGCAACTTTTTTGATCTCCATATCAGGAGTTCTTCCAATGATTAACTCTCTTATATCATCATCAACTTCCAGAGCTTCCATTACCGCCATTCTTCCCCTATATCCGGTATTGTTACATAATGGGCATCCCTTAGATTTATAAAATACCCCATTCTTTAATTTCCTCTCATCTATGCCTAAGGATTTTAATATTGCCGAAGAAGGCTCATAAGGGATAGCGCAATCCTTACAAACTTTACGTATTAACCTTTGTGCCCCCACAAAGATAAGGGATCCGGCGGCAAGAAAGGGTTCTACTCCCATATCAACCAACCTGGCTATAGTTCCCACAGCACTGTTGGTATGCAGAGTAGTAAAGAGAAGGTGTCCAGTTAAAGCAGCTTTAATTCCAATATCTGCTGTCTCCAGATCTCGCATCTCCCCTAACATAATTATATCAGGATCCTGGCGAAGAAAAGCCCGTAAGGCCCTGGGAAAAGTCAATCCAATTTCTTCGTGAACCTGCACTTGATTAATCCCTTCCATTTCATATTCTACAGGGTCCTCTACGGTAAGGATATTCTTATCTGGACCACTTATAGCTTTTATAGCTGCATAAAGAGAGGTAGATTTCCCAGAACTGGTAGGCCCTGTAAGAACAATCATTCCATGAGGTTGCTGGATAGCTCTTTGATACTTACCTAAGACATAACCCTCTAAACCTAATTTATCAATGGTTAAACCAACAAGTGGACCTTTATCCAGCACTCTAAGAACAATCTTTTCTCCACACTTAGCAGGTATAGTGGAAACCCTAAAATCTATATCTCTGTTGTAAGCTTTAACTCGAAATCTTCCATCCTGGGGAAGTCTTCTTTCAGCAATATCTAAATCAGAGAGAATTTTCACTCGAGAAACAACTGCATTTTGTATTTTTTTAGGAAGAGCGGTAACAAAATACAAAATTCCGTCAATTCTATACCTAACCTGAACCTTCTTTTCAAAGGGTTCCAGATGAATATCACTGGCTCTTTCCCTTATAGCCCGAGAAAGAATCATATTGACCATCTTAATAATGGGAGCTTGTTCTGCTTCCTGCAACAGAGAATCCAGATTAACCGATTCCTCTGCCTCCACTACTCTTAATTTTCCCTCTTCACCTGACTTCTCTATTAACTCATCTAAATCTCCGCTAGCTAAAGTAGCATAGTAATCAGTAATGGTTTGCTCAATTTCAGTGGGGGTAGCCACAATAATCTGGATGTTATAACCTGTTCTTGCCCTTAAGTTATCAATGAGTAAAACATTCAAAGGATCAGGGGTAACAATAGTTAGGTTTTCTCCAGACTTAGCCAGAGGAATTACCTTTTCCTTTTTAATTATTTTTGCAGGAAGGATCTCTATTATTTCCGGGTCCAGTTTGTAATTCTTCAATTTTATATGAGGAATTCCCAACTGTTTGGAAAAACCAACTACTAACTGTTCCTCACTAATTATTCCCAGTTTAACTAAAATATCAGCAAGCTTTCCCCCGTTTTCTCTCTGATACTTTTTGGCTCTCTTAAGATCCTTTTCTGTTGCAAAACCTTCTTTAAGCAAAACATCTTCCAAACTCATTCTTCCTAATTTAGCCATTTTAATATCCTACTTTTTTATCTATTGTTTTATTGATAGCACCTAAAAGCTTTTTGTCAAGCTCACAAGAAAGGAATCCCCCGCCAGGAACCAAAAAAATTATAAGACAGAATAAATCTCGTTCCACTCAGCAAAGAATCCAAAGGTAAAAACTGAAAATCGGAACCTTCTCTCTCATAGGAAAAAAGATGGGTAAGAGTATGAAAAAACTTTGAAATTCCAATGCTTTATAAAAGAAAAACCTATTCATATTGAATAAGAATAGGTTTTTAGCTTTTTTGAGCTTCGGTAGACCAGCTACCGCTTTCACGGCCTGTGCCTTTGCGCCCTATTCTTATCGAATAGTTTGCCTTTTCGACCCTTTCCTTATTTTGGTCATAATAATTATAATCGTTCCTTTGTAATTGTCAAATTCACGCATCCAGCTTCCGAAATTTTAGGATAAGACAAGGACTAATGGATTATAAAGGAAGCTATTTTTACCCAACCTATTTAGCGAGATTTTTTCAGGAAACTGGATTAGGTATCTTGACTCTATGTAAGATCCATGCTACATTCTAACCCTATGAAGAAGGAAATGCTGTTAAAAGATTTTTACTATTACTTACCCAGAGAGCTTATTGCTCAGTATCCTTCCCCTGTTCGGGATAAATGTCGACTTTTGGTACTCTCCAAAAAAGGAAAGATAGAGCACAGAAAATTTTATGAAATAGGAGAATATTTAAGAAAAGGGGATGTGATAGTGCTTAATAATACCCGGGTAATCCCGGCTCGATTAAAAGGAAAAAAGGAAACTACGGGAGGAGGAGTTGAAATTTTCCTTTTGCAAAAGAAAGAGGACGGTAGTTGGGAATGTTTATTGAGGCCAGCTCGAAGATTAAAAGAGGGAACAGTTATTATCTTCCCGGGAACTCATCTTAGCGCTAAGGTATTAAAGAAAGGAGAGCAAAGCAAAGGAGTAGTTGAACTTACCTGTTCTTCTCATTTAAAAGAAGAGATTCTTAAAGCTGGACAAGTTCCTCTTCCTCCTTATATTAAAAGACCTCTTGGTCCCGTAGATACAGATAAAGAAAAATACCAAACTATCTATGCTGTACAAGAAGGAGCTATAGCAGCACCAACAGCAGGACTTCATTTTACCCATCAACTACTGCAAAAGCTTAAAAGTATGGGGATAAAGTTTGCTGAAATTACTCTCCATACCGGTTGGGCTAGTTTCAAATTCCTTTCCAATCACATAGTAGAGAAAAATGAGATACCTCGTGAGTACTTTAAGATCTCTCCTTCGACAGCTAAGATTATAAATGAAACTAAAAAGAAAGGGGGAAGAATAATAGCTGTGGGCACTACTACTGTCCGGGCACTGGAAACCCAAACTCAACCCTCGGGATTGCTCCTGCCGGGAAAGGGATGGACCAATCTTTTTATCTATCCTGGATACAACTTTAAACTAATTGACACCCTGGTAACCAATTTTCATATACCCGGGTCCTCTCTTAT
>JAUWJJ010000152.1 GCA_030607765.1 Candidatus Aerophobota bacterium | reverse complement strand
GAGCAATGAAATCCCCCCCATGCAAAACCGCCTCTACTTTTCTCTGGTTAAAAAACCTCACAGCTTGCTCTATTTTTGGCAAATTATCGTGTGAATCAGCCATAATCCCTATAAGCATATTAAAAATTTCCTATTATCTTTTTTCCTCTAAAGGTTTAATTCCTAAATCCTTGCATATCTTAACGGCTAAATCATCTTGTAATTCTATATACCTGAATACCGTAGAGGTTTTATTATTCATTCTAATTTCTCAATTAATTCCTGGAATTCCTCTTCATTTAAAATCTTCACCCCTAACCTCTTAGCCTTTTCATACTTTGACCCGGGCTCTTTACCCACCACCACATAATCTATATTTTTGCTTACACTATTTACTGCCCGGGCTCCTAATTCCTCCACCATAGCCTGGGTTTCACTTCGAGCATAACGCTTGAGGGAACCGGTAAATACAAATTTTTTTCCCTTAAAGGGTTTTTCTCTTATCTTTTTTATTTCTCTTTTACCCATCTGTACCCCTAATTCTTTAAGCTCCCCTAAGAGTTTCTCATTTTTCTCCTCTTTAAAGAAAGAAATTATAGCCTGGGCAGTTCGGGGACCAATCTCGGGAATAAATTCCAGCTCTTCCACAGAGGCGGAGAATAAATCATTTATTGAAGAAAACTTTTCAGCTAATATCTGAGCACCCCTTATTCCTACATATCTTATTCCCAGGGCAAAGATTAATCTGTGAAGAGGTTGCTCTTTGCTTTCCTCAATTTGGGGAAGTAAATTTTGAGAGGATTTTTCTCCCATTCTCTCCAGGGAAGATAAAGTAGATAAATCCAGCCGGTAAAGACCTGATATATCTAAGATAACTTTTTTATCCACCAGTTGCTCAATTAGTTTATCCCCCAAACCATCAATATCCATAGCTGTTCTTTGAGCATAATGGGCTATTCTTTCCTTTAACTGAGCCGGACAGGAAGAACCTATACAACGGGTTAAGACCTCTCCTGGAAGTCTTAATACCTTGGCACTACAGACAGGGCAGGTTTTGGGCATAGAAAATATCTCCTCCTTCCCTACTCTTTTTTCCTCTACCACTTTTACTACCTGGGGAATTATGTCTCCTCCCTTTTCAATAATTACGGTGTCCCCTATTCTTATATCTTTCCTTTTAATTTCATCCTCGTTGTGCAAGGTAGCCCTGGTTATAGTAGTCCCGGCTAAGGGGGTAGGGTCAAATATAGCTACCGGGGTAAGAGCTCCTGTTCTTCCTACCTGAACAATAATCTTTCTAATTTTAGTGGTAGCTTGCTGAGCAGGAAACTTATAGGCAATAGCCCAGCGTGGATTCTTAGTAGTGGAACCTAAACGAGCTTGCTGGTCTACCAGGTTTACCTTTATAACCATCCCATCTACATCGTAATCCAGCTGCTCTTTCCTCTTCATCCAGGAATTGCAATAATTAATAACTTCTTCAATACTCCTGCAGAGTTTATAGTTAGGATTGACCTTGAATCCCCATTCTTTCATAACATTTAAACATTCCCTATGGGTAGGAGGAATTTTCATCTGTGTAGATTGAGTTAAGTTATAGATAAAGTTATCAAGAGGTCTCTTGCTGGTAATACGAGGGTTCAGTAGTTTTAAAGAGCCGGCGGCAGCATTTCTGGGATTGGCAAAAAGGGACTCTTTCTTTAACTCTCTTTCCCGGTTAACTTTTTTAAACCCCGATTTGGTCATATAAATTTCTCCTCTTATCTCAACTATTCCGGGAACCTTTTTTCTTAATTTCAAGGGAATGGTATGAATGGTGCGCAAATTGGGAGTAATATCGTCCCCTACTCTTCCATCTCCTCGGGTAGAGCCTCTGACAAATTCTCCATCTTCATAGATAAGAGATATGGAAATCCCATCAATTTTTAACTCTACCACCCATTGAAATTCTTCCCCTGGTAGTTCTCGCTGAAGTTTTTTCTCGTATTCTCTTATCTCTTCCTCCGAATATGTATTCTCCAGGCTTAGCATAGCAATTTTATGCTCAACGCTAATAGACCCTTCTACGGGCTCTCCTCCAACTCTTTGGGTGGGAGAGGTAGGAGTTTTTAAAGAAGGGTATTTTTCTTCTAATTTTTTTAACTGTTTGAGAAGTTGGTCGTATTCATAATCGGAAATTTCAGGATTGTTCTCTACATAGTATTTATAGTCGTGGTGGTGAGTTTGCTCTCTTAGTTTTTCCACTCTTTTTTTAATCTCATCACTTACCATTCTTAACTACCCTTAAAAATTTTCTCTTTCCCACCTGTAAGGTATGTTCATCATCCAAATTTACCTTTAAATTAACACTGTTTATCTTTTCTCCATCCAACTTTACCCCACCTTGCTCAATTAACCTTCTGGCCTCAGATCCACTTTTTGTCAAACCTGCTAATTGAAGGAGTCTCACTATCCAGATTTTACCCCCGGATAGCTCATCACTTTTAACAGAATAACAGGACACATCAGAAGGAATCCCCTCTTTTCTAAATATCTGATCAAATCTTAGAGCTTCTCCCCTGGCAATTTCTTCGGTGTAGTAAAGGGTTACTATTCTTTTAGCTAAATCTTCCTTTAATTTCACAGGATGAAGCTTGCCCTTTTTCAAAGCTTGTTCTTTTTTCTTTATCTCATCCTCACCCAAAGGGGTGAGCAAACGAAAGTACTTAAAGATTAGCTCATCAGGAATGGACATTATCTTTCCATAAATCTGGTGAGGAGGTTCGCTGATACCTATGTAGTTACCCAGAGATTTGCTCATCTTTTCCTTTCCACTTATCCCTTCCAGTATGGGCATAGTAATTATTATCTGAGGATACTGTCCATAAGATTTTTGTATTTGTCTACCTAAAAGGAGGTTAAACTTCTGGTCAGTTCCTCCTATTTCCACATCACACTTCAAGGCTACAGAGTCATAGGCCTGCATTAAGGGATATAAGAATTCATGCATCCCGATGGGATAGTTATCTTTATACCTCAGGAAAAAATCGTCCCTCTCCAACATCCTGGCTACAGTGTAGTATGAGGAAAGTTTTAGCACTTGAGAAAAATCCATCTTTCCAAGCCACTGAGAGTTATAGAGAATCTTGATTTTGTTAGAGTCAAGGATTTTAAAAGCTTGCTCTTTATAAGTTTTAGCATTAATATTAATTTGCTCCACAGAAAGGGGTTTTCTGGTTTTGATTCTCCCGCTGGGATCTCCTACCCGGGCTGTAAAATCTCCTATAAGAAGGATAACTTCATGACCCAAATCCTGAAAACACTTTAATTTAGAAAGAACTACTGAATGACCAAGGTGGATATCAGAAGTAGTGGGGTCTACTCCAAATTTAATTTTTAAGGTAGATTTCTTTTTTATTCTTTCTAAAAGCTCTTCCTCTTGAACAATCTCTACTGTATTTTCTTTAATTAAACGAACTTGTTCCTTTGGCTCCATCTGTATTTTCCCTTTAGAGATGTAGTGCAGACCTTTTAGGTCTGCCTATATTCATCTTAGAAACGTAGTGCAGACCTTTAGGTCTGCCTATTGTCAGGTCTAAAGACCTGAGCTACATGATATTTGCCTATATTCATCAATGCGTAGTGCAGACCTTTAGGTCTGCCTAAATTCATCAATTGGATAAATTGACGAACCAAGAAAGGGATATTTTCTGAAGTCTTCTACTAAATTTTTTCTTACAAGATTTTCAAAAATATACCGTGCCACATCATTTAGCGATTCTTCCCTTCTTAAAACATGATCATAATAACTTACTTGCCAGAGAGAAGCATTATACCTTTGTTTGAAATAAAAACCACTTTTTTGCTTAAATGCCTTTATAAAATCCTTGAGAGATGAGTTTTCATCAGTCCCGACTGAAAGAAGGTGAAGATGGTCAGGCATAAAACAATAAGCATAAATCGTAAATTTAAACCGTGAGGCAACCAATTGTAAGATAGAAAGGACTATTTTAACTATTTTTTCGTTGGTAAAATAAATATTTTTCTGATAGGTGCAAATAATTACAAAATAAGCAAAAGAACCTGAATAGGAAAATTCTTTTAACCTTGTCCGTTTAGGATATTTTTTGTTTTTCTGATTCATTATCCAGTTTTTTACGTAATGGGATATTGGCAGAAGACGTAGTGCAGACCTTTTAGGTCTGCCTATTGTCAGGCCTAAAGGCCTGAGCTACATGATATTTGCCCAAATCCATCAAGACGTAGTGCAGACCTTTTAGGTCTGCCTATTGTCAGGCCTAAAG
>JAUWJJ010000174.1 GCA_030607765.1 Candidatus Aerophobota bacterium | reverse complement strand
AGGTCTCAACATTTGACATTTATCCTTGCATTGTAGCATAATATAATTTAACTAACTTTAAGAAATGTCAAATGTTGAGACCTGACCCCTTTTTATCTGTGTTTATCTGTGTGAATTTGTGGCAGAACAGTTACTCTCACTTTTTCTTCAAGAGGTAAATGAAAAAAGGAGCACCAAAACAGGCTGTAATTATCCCTACCGGTAGCTCCGTAGGAGAGATAACTGTTCTGGCTAAACTATCACACCAGACAAGAAAAATACCTCCGAGCAGGGCTGATACTGGTATAAGGATTCTATGATCAGGACCCACAATGATCCTGGCTATATGGGGAATGATTAACCCCACAAATCCAATTATCCCACTTACCGCTACTGCAGCAGCAGTGATTAAAGAGGAGAAGACAAGCAAAAGTTTCTTAACCATCTCCACATTTACACCTAAGTGAGTAGCTGATTCCTCACCTAACTGCATTACATTTAGTTCTCGGGAAAAATAATAAATAGCAGGTATCCCAAATCCAATAAAGGGGAGAATTGTTGCTACATGGCTCCAGTTTCTACCTCCAAATCCTCCCATCATCCAGAAAATAAGATAATGAACATTTTGAGCAGAGGTGTACATTAAAAGAGAGGTAATAGCTGAAAAGAAGAAACCCACAGCTATTCCAGCTAAAAGTAAAGTTTGTATCGGAACCCTACCATCCCCTCTGGAAATTCTGTAGACTAAAAGAATAGTTCCCAGACCGGTAAGAAAAGCTAAGAGAGGAACAGAGAATATTCCTGGTAAGATAAGTATTGCTAAGGCAGCTCCAAAGGATGATCCTGAAGATACTCCCACTATATAGGGACTTGCCATAGGATTTTTAAATAGTCCCTGCATGGCCACCCCGGCTGTAGCTAATCCCGAACCTACCATCATAGCTAAAAGGATACGGGGCAATCTAAGATTAAATAGAATTACCAGGTACTTATCTGGAACATCATTTTTTATGAGAGATTGCAGGTAAGGGATTTTTCCTGCGATTGCTTTTAGTATATCAGATAGCGGGATGGAAACTGTCCCAATTGATAAACTCACACCTATGGTAACAGGTATTGCTATAATTAACAGTTCTAAAGTTGTTAATCGTTGATGTAACATTAAACTACCCCATAATTTCTAAAAAACAGTGATTATTTTTAATTGTCTTTTTCCCGAGGGTAAATCCTACCCTTTTTTTAAAAATAGGCCCGTCAAAAACAAATGTGTGGTATTCACCTTTTTCTCCGCAAAGGTCAACATTATCTAAAGCTTTTAAATCATTTATGAATCTTTCATTAATTTGACGGCCAAGCCACTTCTGATTCAGAAAATCACGGCGAGTTGTTACTACAATTGCCTTAAATCCTAACCTGATAAAATCTTTAAGTAACTTCTCCTTATTTTCCTTCCATAGCAAAAGTGCAGGTTTTATCCTCAGGTCTTTACAAATTCTCTCTACCCACTCTCTATGCTCCTGAAGGTCTATATCTCCAAAAACTCCCGCCTCTATACCTTTTCTTTTTAGCTTAAAAACTGCCTTTTTAAAATTTTCTTCGTATTCTTTCCAGGAACTCTTGCACTGAATAAGGGGAATTCCTATATTCTTTGCCTGGATTTTTAAGATATTACAGGATAATCTATGTGAGCGAGAATACTTTTCATTTTCCGCTGTCATATTTAAAAGATAGTGGATGTTAATACCTTCATTTTTTGCCTTATACAGACTTATTGCACTTTCCTTTCCCCCGCTCCAGGAGACAAATGCCTTTAGTTTTTCTTTGTCCATCCACATACCTTGCAATGAAAATTCCCCTTTTTTATTCCTGCTCCACATCCCGGGCAAGCCCTTTCCCCTTTTAATGGTTCAGGCACCGAACCAATTTCCTCCCGGTAAATCTTGTAATAGTAAAAGTGCTCCTTATTTATGAATTTTATTGGGTAAGATTTTTGTTTAAATTCCTTCTCACTGACTTTAGAAGCTATTATTTTCCTTAATTTTGTAGTTCCTGAGCCATATTCCAGTGCTCTTTTTTCCTGCCAGATAATATTATTTGGCAAAAGACCTTCAAATGCTTTTCTCAATATCCATTTCCCTATAAATCCTTCCTTAGTCTTTTTTAGCTTGAGATTCACAGGAATCCCAAGACAAAAATTAATAAAATCTTTATCTATGTAGGGCTGAATTACCTTGATGTTTAAGAACTGGCCAATAGCGTTAGAGCTAAAATACATTGATCCAGTGATTTTCTGAATATAATTTTCAAGATTAGGAATATTTCGCATATAACTGTATCCAGCGAAAAGCTCATCACTCCCATCCCCTGTCATAATACTTTTCATCCCCATCTCTTTTGCAAACTTTAATCCAAAGTAAACGGTTATATCATTGGGAATTGCCGGGTCAAAACTTTTGAGTATCTTTATAACTTTAGGTATAGCATTGATTGACTCTTCTACACTTATTACTCTTTTGTAATGCTTGACTTTATAAAACTTGGCTAAGGAATCTGCATATTTTAAGTCCTTTCCCCAGGACTTTAGAGTTACTGTAATTGCATTAATTTCAGGACAAAAATAAGCTAAAATTCCCGAATCTAACCCTCCGGAAAAAAGCAATCCTTCAGCCGGATATTTTTTCACAGCTTTTTTTAGTTTTTCCTGCAACTGATCAATAAGCTCTTGGAGTTTCTGAATAGTTTTACCTCCATAATAATTTTGTGAACCACCAATACCCGGATAAAAACGCCAAAAAGGTGAGGACTGAGAAGACCTGCACGAGTTTAATGGCAAGGAGAATGTCTTTTTTATCTTTTTCTTTCAATTTTTCTCCTATCAAAGGTCTATCTTCTCTTTCGCCCTGGTAAAAGTTTGTTCCTCCCAACCTGATACCCAAAGCTCCAGCAAAACCTGCCTCAGGTATTCCAGCGTTAGGACTGGGAGATTTTCTACAATCTCTTAAAATTATTTTGAGAGAATCTTTCCCTCTTTTAGTTACCAGGGAAGCTGCTAAAGGAATGAGAAGAGCGCTGATCCTGGCAGGTATAAAGTTGGCCAGATCATCGAGTTTTGCTGGAAACCAACCAAAATCCCTGTATTTTTGATTTTTGTATCCTATCATAGAATCAAGAGTATTTACAGCCTTGTAAGCCAGAGCCAGTGGAGCTCCCCCTAAAAGGGCATAAAATAGTGGGGATATCACTCCATCTACACCACTCTCAGCTACACTTTCAACAGTTGCTCTCACAATTTCAGGTTCAGATAAGTTCTCAGTATCTCTTCCCACTATTCTGCTAACTCTTTTTCTGGCCAGTTTAATATCGCCATTATCAAGGGCTTGATAAACCTCTCTTGCCTCTTTTGATAAGTCTTTCAGGGATAGAGTAGTGAAGATAAGAAAACTCTCTAATCCAAACTCTAACCATTTTCCTCCCCTACTTACCAGGGCAAGAACAAAAAATCCTCCAAACCAGCTTAGTCCTACCACCAATATGGCTAAGATTACCCCACTTATTCTAAGGTTGAAGTAAGGTTTATAGAGAAGTTTTTCCAAAATCTGGATTAGTTTTCCCATTCCTCTCACCGGATGAAGAAACCAACAAGGCTCACCTATTAAAATATCCAGTAAAAAGGCCACTATTAATTGATTGATCAAACCTTACTCCCTAAAATTTGTT
>JAUWJJ010000072.1 GCA_030607765.1 Candidatus Aerophobota bacterium | reverse complement strand
AGTGCATATTAAGATAGGCTATGAGTTTAATTCCGTATTTATGAGCATAAGGAAGATACTCTCTCAAGAAATCAAAATCTTGAAGAGGGAGAAATTTTTTAAATCCTTCAGCCTGAAAAAGAGTAGTATTAGTCTTAGATGCTCCTGTTTTATCAGATACTGATGGTGTTCCCTCAATCCACTCACAATTAATGCGCCACTTTTCTTTTTTCTCTTTAGCTAATTTTTCTAAATCTTCATCTTTTATTTTATCCCAATAGCCTGGATAATAGAGAATCATCATCCTTGCTGGTTTTTCATACCATTCCATTTTTACCTCCTCGTATTTGCTTAATGAATACATATTTTTTAAAGATACATTAATTTAAATACATAAGGGGAAAAAATATATTTATTCTTTTCCCTACTCTTTCTCAGATAGTAAATTATAGTCTCTTCCTATTTCTTATCTTTAAATATCATTTTTGAAGCTTAGTATCTGCCGTATTTTTCTACAGCTTCAAAAAAGGCGAGAATATTTTCCCAAGGAACCTCTGGCTGAAGCATGTGGCCAGGAGCTATTAACAAACCTCCTCCTTTTCCTATTATTTTAATTCTTTCTCTTACCTCTTTTTTTACTTCCTCTGGTGTTCCAAAGGGCATAGTAGTTTGACCTCCTATCGTACCCCAGAAAGCAAGCTTATCCCCATACTTTCTTTTTAGCTTCGCCGGATCCATACTCTCTGGTTGTACTGGATTGAGTACTTCAATTCCAATCTCAATTAGCTCTGGAATTATTTTTTCTATATTCCCATCGCTATGATAAGAAATTATTACCTCGGGGTTGATCTTTTTAGCTACAGAAATGATGTTACGCATCCTTTCTTTAAACCATTCCCGCCACATCTCAGAACTCATCAACATTCCTTGCTGAGTGCCCATATCATCTCCTAAATGGATATGATCCACTCCTGCTTCAGCGAAGTGCTTAATCATAAATCTTCGCATTTCAGTAATACAATCCAATAAGTATTTAGCAAAAGGCTTGTTTTCCACAAAATCAAAAAATAATTTATCCATTCCTGTTAATTGCCAGCTAACTTCAAATATAGTCATAGGCATTGCACCTGTAGCACATAACCCTCTTTTATGAACTTCTTTTACTTGTGGTTTAAGATGTTCATAACGATAATTAGCACTATAATCACTAAAAGGATACTCCTTTAATTCTTTTATGGTTCTTAGATTACGCATAGGATAAACAAAACCAAAAAGATGAGCATATTGAGGATTCTTGGAAGCAGTAGGAATGTATCCCACGCCCCATTCTTGATCAACAAAAGGGGAAGAAGGTGGTTTCCCTTTCCCCCATTCCCCTCCTCCTTGCTCACTACTGAGAGGAGGCAATCCGCCTTTTTTATTATTTTTTACCTCAAGAAGATTCTTGTTAATCCAAGAAGATGATGATTTACCTAAATAAGTAGAAAAATCCCTTTTCTTTTTAGTCGGAGACCATCTAATCAATCTTTGTTCGCAGCCAAAATATTCTAAGGGATCTAAAACTCCTATTTTTTCTTCCATTAGTTTACCGATTTGATAGGTCCACCAAAAATCCTTAGGTACCCTGTCTGATTTTTTTCTTTTAAGAGCTTTAACAATCCTCTCCCGAGGTGTTAATTCATGAAGCATAAAATTTTCTCCTTTTAATATAGCTCTTTGAAAGGCAATAAATCAGGTCTTGTTACCTCTTCCTTAATTACAGAGAGTTCACAAATCTTATTTTCCAGTCAACATAAGACTTTTTAAAATCCAGCTCAATTTTTTTTATCCCTAAAATCATTTTCTCTTTTTGCCACAGTTTACAATTTATTGTTTCTCTAATTTTGAAGTTATCAGGAATATGTAAAATTAAATTTCCTTTTTCTCCTTTTGGCCTTTGGCATTTGCCCATAAGAGTCTTATTTTCAGGTTGCCAGTTTACTTCCTCAATTTCTACTCCTCCTTGAGTAATATGCATATCTGTTGAGATTATCCAGGGATAATCTCTTTTTTCTTGAATAGAAAATAGTTTTACAGAATAAGCTGGAACTCTTATCTCAAATTCATTTTTTACTAATCCTTCTAACTTTTCTGTCCAGAACTCATAAAGAAAATAAAATCTTTTCCTTTGTAATCCTAATTCTTTTATTTTTAACCCAATTTTCTTTTCCTTTTCCTCAAAATTAAAAACAGCTAAAACAGTCCAACTTCCCCAGTCTCGATTAATTTGCAAATTAAAAATTTTTGGATAATCATTTGGATAGATAGAAGTAAAAAGATCAACAGGATGAGCAACTTCATCATAACGCGGTAGGCATTTCTTAATAAGAGAGAGTCTTTCTTTACTAATACTTGCTATATTGTCGCTTAGCATCATAGGGCCTCCGCAAATTCCAAAAAGAGTAACACTTATTTGAGCTTCGTTAAGAGGAATACTTTCACCTACAGCAAGAGCATTTATAGAATCATTAATATATAATTTCTTATGAGTAAAATAGGAAGAGGCTGCATTCGTACATACTTCCCTATGAAGTTCCCAATTTTCTGTAACATATATTTTGTCTGAATAGCTTTTTGACCAACCCTTCGGTCTTCCCTCCCCATAATCTCTACCTACCCTTACGCCATCAAAAATACCTACACCTTGAAGTGTAGGAGAAGTACTACTAAGAAGATAGGTATCTTTGCCAACATTTTCCCGAATTACTTGAAGTCCTTTTCGAATTACTTCTGGTCCTTTGATAAGATTTTTATCATAATAATCGTCATAAATATATCTTCCAGGAGTAGAGCCAGATGCATCTGCCCAATAATCAATCATATAATAACGTATGCCTATTTTGCGATATTCGGTAAATATTTCTCTCAACCATTTCAAAGTTCCGGGATGACTGGGGTCAAGAATATAAAAGCCAGGACGCTTCTCTTTGGGGAGATCTGCCCATTCTCCATATGACCATCCATTATTATCATAAAGAAAATCTCCGTCTTTCTTAAGAAAACAATTTTTCATCTTTTCAAATAGTTCCGTAGGCCTTTCTGGAACCCAAAACGGAGCAACCCACAAACCAATTTTTAAATTATATTTGGATAATTTCTTTACTAACCACTTCAAACCAAGAGGGAATCTTTTCTTATTTTCTTTTAACCAATATCCTGGCATATCCCTCCAGAGATTCCCTACGACAATAAAGGCATACTGTAGACCAAAACCATTTAATTTCTCCTCAATCGCTGAAACATTCTCCAATACAATTTCCTCATAAGATTTTTCTTTGAAACAATCAATACCCGCCCAACCCCACCATCCTACAGGGAGTTGTTTCCATATTTGCGGTTTATAAATTTTATTTACTACATCAGCCCATTCTTCCAGAGAAGAAAAAGGATTCTTTCTTAAATCTATAAATAGTTTTTCACTTTCTATCTTTTTGTCAGGTCCAAGAGCATAGCCATCAAAATTACAATAAGCTTGTAATTTTTGAATACCCTTATTTCTTTCATAATCAAGTTTTATCTCTGTTTTTGCGCGATTAAATGTCACAAAACTTGTATTTAAAGCTAAAGGAAGCTCAGGATTATATAAATGCCCAATAGTCTGGCTTATATGCTTTCCTTCATCACTTTCTAAAGATTTAACGAAAGTTTTAAGCTGCCAGCCAGATTCAGAGAAAAATGTGGCATTTTGAAAGGAATCTCCAAAAATAAGTCTCCCTTCTTTCCCTTTATCAACTTCTAACAAAATACACTTTCCTAAATTTATGCTCTCTGGAGATAAATTTTTAAAACTACAGCCTAAAATAATAAAGGAATTATTTTTATAGATATCAAAATAAATTTCCCATTCAAGGCTAAACCTAGCAAGAATAGACTTTATTAAAATACGTTTTTTAAATCCTATACAGTCTTTAATTTCCAATTCTTGATGGGAAATTTTTATCCTTTCCTCTTCAGAAAAATTAGCTTTGAATCCATTTATTTCTAAAGAAAAGGAAGCTTCCTTAATTCCAAAATTTCCTTTTGTCCAGTAAGACCAATCAGCTTTTTCCCAATTAATATTCAATCTACAACCTTTGTTATCTGCCTTTATCATAAAAATCTCCTTTAAATATTTTTAAAGATAGCATCCTTCTACTAAAAAGAGCAGAATATTTTGATTTTTTTCTTATCTATTACCAGTATAATTCAAGTTCTCGCAGAAAGTGTTTGGCCTCTTTTCGTGACCTTGCTTCTGTTACAAAGAAGAGTTTTCGGGATTTTAGCTCTTTTAAGAAACGTTTAATTCTCTCCTGATCACCTCCTAAAATCTGTCCCTTTCCAAAATTATCAATTTTCTTGTATAACTCTGTCCAATCCTTTTTCTCCGCTTCTCCTGAGCCTGGAACCCATTGGATAACATCAATATTAGCAATCTTGCAGATAATTGGTAGATGAACAAGTGCACCTGGGCCATCAAGATGGTATTCTACAGAATTGAGTATCTTTGCTTCCTGCATAAGGCACGGCACTTCAAATTTTTTAAACATCTCTGTGCTTATCATGCATGAAAAATCACACTGGGGCACATTGATTTTCCCAAAGCTGTACATTCCATGTCGGTTTATGTTTCCATATTCTTTAACTCCGAGCTCTATCGATAGAGCCTCTAAAATTTCCTTATATGCATAGCACACGTCCTTCAATGCAGCTTCCACTTTATCAGGAACAAGAAGAAGATCCATCAGGAGATTCTCCACACCACGTATGGCTGCAAGGCAATCAAGTCCTGCTACTAACGTTGGGCCTGCTAACAATAGTTTCCCATCACAGCGTGCGCGCAATGCTTTTATAAATTCTATAGTTCTTTTGTACCAGAAGCAATCAGGACGAAACTGAATATGTACATCATCCCAATCTTTTACAAACGGTACGCACCAACTTGTGCCCTTGTTGTCAGAGTGAAACTTTAGGTTAGCACCGAGCAGAGAAGAAAAATGGTCAGGACCAAATTCTATATGGAAGAAAGGAATAGCTTCTCCGATGAATTCATGAGTGCTAGCCCACCCGAGGATTTAATCAATAACCGGCTTAAAATTCCCATCGGCACCTGAAGTATATGGTGGTTTTTCAACAGGTTCGACACCCGGTTTGGGTATCACAATACTCACAAGTGGACGGTCGAGTTTTTCACCATTCCAAAATGCTGCCCATCGCTGTCTTGTTTCTTCAAAATCCGGTTTGAATTCTAGATCCATATTATTTCTCTTTGTATAAGATGTTTAAAATTTATCAAAACCTTTACTGCGGCACATTTTTCATCGAATTCCTACAAGTCATTATAAGTAAATATTACTTTTACTTTTTCTCTTCGTCTATAGAAGATTCTCGTGGTAATCCTTACCAATCCACTGGTTTGACAAAATATCTTGATGACGGATTAAATGACCTTATATACTTAACAGAGGAAAGGATAAACAAATTTCCTTTCCTCTGTTTTTTTCTAAACTTTAAGTAAAGAGGCTATTACACTTTATTCTATTTCTTAAAAAACCAAGTCGATGGCTGATAGAAGGTGAGGTCATCACATAAAGGCCCCGCGGGTAAATTTCTAAAACTGTTTTTAACTACTAGGGATACCTCTACTTTAGGTCTACTGATAGTCCCTATACATAAGAGATTTTCGACATAAATTTTGAATGCCTCTCTTATCAACTCATTCCTTCTTTCTGATGAAGTAGTTTCGATAACTTCTTCATAAATTTTCCTCAAATGCTTTACCTCTGCAGGAGGTTCTTCGCCTGATTTACCACCCGTAGCAAACAAAAGACCCCACATCGGTGCAGTGTAATAATATTGGTCAAGAGGGAAGATAGATGCACTACCTAATGGAAGGTACCCAGGTGAGCCTGTGTTACAGGCATAACTCGCTATATCATGTTCTGCTCCGGTTATTCTCGTAACCCATATCTTCGTATCTAGAGGTTTAACCACCATGTTTATTCCTATCTTTTTCCAATAACCCTTTATAAGTTCTTGTGCCTCTACATTTCCAGTCGGCCAGGCCATAAGGACACTATCTACGAACCTTAGTTGTTTCCCATCAGGGCGTAGCCGATACTCATGATTTTTATCCCATTTCAGTCCTATTTCATCTAAAAGCTTGTTTGCTTTCTCTATATCATATTCGGTATATAGCTTGAGAAGTCGCTCATCATACCCCACTGTCCCCTTTGGTGGAATCACCTGGCAAGTCTCAACCAATCCCATATAGAGTAGTTGACTT
>JAUWJJ010000228.1 GCA_030607765.1 Candidatus Aerophobota bacterium | reverse complement strand
TATCACATGTTACTCATTACACATTACTTACTTCTCGGCAGGTCTAAAGACCTGCGCTACAGTGTTTACTACTGAAGAGAGCGAGCTTTTTTGAGCATCTCATCTGCTTTTTCTTTTTCACCAATCTTTAGATAAAGAGAGGCAATGTAGTTGTAAAGCTGCTTGATATTGCCAGGTTTTAAGTTGAGGGTAAGCTCATACACAGAAATAGCTTCGGGAAGCTCACCAAGTTTTACAAGATTGCTACCCACAGCAGAATAAACAAGGGAGATAGAATTTAAGTTACCTCGAACTTCATTCCAGTCCGGGTGCCCAGGATCTATATCTTTATCCCTTTTTAAAAGAAGAGCTTTTGCCTTGAGGAAAAATTCTTTTGCCTCATCCCCCCTTTTCTGCTGAAGATAACTTTGGGCTGTAAAAAAGTATCTTAAAAAATCCTTCCCATAACGCTTTTCCACATAGGCATACTTTTTTTTGAGGTTTTCAACTATCTCCAGGTTTTTTTTAGCAATCTCGTATCCAGGAGATGCCTCAAGTGCCTGTTTAAATGCATCAAGAGATTCATCAAGACGACCTGTTTTCTGATATATAGCTCCCAGGTTGTTCAGGGAATACATTCTGGAAACCTGAGTATAAAGAGCATCTTTGTAAGCATTCTCTGCCTCTTCAAACTTTCCCCCTTCAAGATAAACATTTCCCAGGTTATTAAAGGCACTTGGATCAAGTTTAGTTTCAAGGGATTTTTTAAAATGATAGTCAGCTTGAATATAGTCCTTTTTCTTCATATAAGCATAACCAGCGTAAAAGTTAAGCTCTCCATCACGGGAGTCAAACTTTAGAGCTTTCTGGTAGTTTTTAATGGTAATGTCCCATTTTTTAGCAACAGAGGCCTTGTATCCTTCAAAAAGATGTATGTTAGCAACAAAAGGGGTAAAGTTAAGTAAAACTAATCCTGAGCAGGCGGCGCATATTAAACTGTGATAGATAGCTTTATAGGAGGGGTGCAAAAATAAAGATACAATTAAGGCACCTACTCCTGTAACCACCATAGCAATAGGAATGCTGGTAATCAAGGATTTAAAGATAAGGATAATGATTCCTACTACAACAGAGACAATGATACCCTGAATTATTTTGCTAAGCAAACCTGTCTTCCCCTTTATAGTTTTTTCTTTATAGTATTTTGCCATAGGTTAACCCCTTACGCAGGCTGAGCCTCGCGGCTACCGAGCAAGGCAGGTCTAAAGACCTGCGCTACATTTTTATGCAGTAAAGATACTGGAATTTTAAACATTTGTTTTAATTATAGCAAATGTTGGAAATTTTTGCAATAATAGAGGAATGGGGAGGCTAAATACCCCCCTCCCCTTAATCCCCTCCCGCAAGGGGAGGGGGAAGAAGGAAATTGATACCAGCCTTCCTACCCCAAGGAGGAAAATTTGCGCAGGCTACTACTTATCAGGCTACAGTTTCACTTCTTAGAATATCATTTCTACATAGACAGAGCCTCCCAAACTGTAGTAGTCCTCCCCTATTCTTACTTTATTTTTAAAGTAAGTTCCGTCTATTTCCAGCTTCATTTTAATATTTTCCATCATATTATAGGTAATGCGAGTGGCAAGTTTCCAGGTCTCATTATCCTCAGATTTTTCTAGAGCAACCTCTTTTTGCTTTAATTCCCGGGATAAGGAGGTGGAAAGATGAAGCTCATTTTCAAAATTTATTATTCGGTTAATAAAAGGAATCTTTGCTCCCCAGGCAAGATAAGTATAATAGTCAATTTTTAACCCGTAGTTAGAGGAAAAACTTTGAGTTTTTTCCTCCACTCCATAAGGTTTTTCCTCGTTCCTGGTAGATGTGTAGGTAAAAACAGAGGAAAGACTCTTCGGCTTTTTAAATGTTATCTTCCAGCTAAGGGAAGGTGAGTAATTAATAGTAGTAGAGATATCTTTTTTAACTGTTTTCTTCTTAGTGTATTTCAACAAAAGAAGGGAAGAGGTGAAAAGGGAACGAGAAAGCCTGTCAATTAGAGGAGTAGAGTTAAGATCAAAGTTAAAGCTGCCCACTGGCCAGCTTTCTACCGTTGCCAAAAGAGGAGCTCCTTCTGTAACTTCATCATTTTCCACTTTTCCATATTCAAGGTTAGTTGCCAAAAAATTAAAAGGCTGCCAGACCTGACGCAAAGAAAAACTCATTTTATCAAGATTTAGCTTTTCATTCCCATCTTCGAGATGAAGAGCCTTTAATCCCACATAGTTAAAAAAACCAAGAGGGGTGGTGGTATTCTCACGGATTAACTGTTTCTCCAGGGTGTAACTGGTATAGTAAGATAAGCTTTTAAGAATCACGGGTTTCTTAAAAAAAGTTCCCCAGCGGAAGGGAAGAGAAAGGGAAACCTTGGAATTAGCGGATACCTTTCTTTCGGAAGGAGAGGAAAAATTATCCTCAGTGCAACCTCCCTGGTATTCCATCTTGGGAGAAAGCCGAAAAAGAGTAAGTCTGGAACTTATACTAAGAGATTTTACTCTGGATTTTGGTTTTTCTTTCACATCCCCTGTAGTTTGAATAATATCATTTTGAGAGAAACC
>JAUWJJ010000213.1 GCA_030607765.1 Candidatus Aerophobota bacterium | reverse complement strand
TTCATATTTTTAAAATCCCCTTTCTTGTAATTAGGGAAAATGGTAGGATGAGCCAATACTATTCTTTCCAGTTTCTCTTTGTATTTTATCCATGCAGCTGGCATTAAAGAAACATTAGCGGGAATCCATTCAGGATAATCAAAGTTTATTACTTTTAAGAAATTTACCACTTCTTTTCTTTTTCCCATCCTCGATCTCCTTGTATAATATCTTCAAAGTTTTATATTCTATTTGTTCCAATTAAAGGTGCATCTGGATTTGTCTCTGGACCAAAACATTTTAAGATTACCAAATCCTCATTTCCCTTATTTGTAATTGTTACTCCCTTCTTTGCTGCCTCCAATGAGACAAACAGCTCATCATAGGGTAAATCCCCGTAGCGAATTATCGTGGGGGACTCTACTGGAAATCTACCAATACTCCCATGACCCTGAATTACAATTAATCCGTAAACTCCATTCTCTTTTATCTTTACGCTTTCATCCTGGAATACAGTCAACTCCTTGGCGCTAAATAAATCCCCTGTGCCGTAGACAATCCACTTTTCTCTATATCTCCCATCCTCTATAGATACAGGTACTGGTTCAAGGTAATGATTAGCCTTAAAATGCTCATCAAGGTTTTTCGGCCAATCAATTATATCAACAATATAATCAAGGTCCTGGTATTTATCAGGAGGGATATCTTTTACTAAAAGATCCTGGGATATTGGTATACCCTCAGCAGTTATTGACTGAAACATACTGGAAACATCTGATGCCCACTGAACCTCATAGGTAACTAAAGAACCGGGGGCATGAAGAACCCTTGGCGGAATAAACCAACCTGTGCCCGGCTTAATTTTATAAGCTCGAGAATAATTTAATATACCATTATCTCCCTGATTCCAGTTTTTCAAACACTCTTTGATATCCTCTTTTGCTGTTCCAGGTTCTAATCCAAAATAAGTATGGGGAAAACTATTCTCAATAAAGTTAAGCTGCGGAGGAAAATAGTAGGCCTCTGGCTTTCCTTCCCTACCTACTAATTTTGCCTGTTCATCATCTTGATGAAGGTGAAAAAGAATTGGACCCGAATTATCGAAAAACTTGGTTAATATTTTCCATCCTCTGTATTTTTGCATAACTTCTTTTCCCAGGATAAATTCTCCTCCTACTTGAATAGCCTCTCTTAAAGTTATTATCTTTTTATTATTTAATACAATATAGCTTAAACCTTCATCTGGAGGAGTTCCCGGTCCATTATCAGCGACTGTTACCGAGGTAAGCCACCTCTCATCAATTCCTCCTCTATTACTGCCAAGGATATAAAGGTCATCTGGAGATAATTTAAGCCTTCTTCCCGGTACGCAAAAAGCTCTGGGAACCCAGGTTGGAGCTAATCTAAAAATCCCCCCTCCTTCTTCGTAAGCCTGAGAGACTAAACTTTTCAACTCTCTGTTTTTCATTTTTCCCCCTGATTTTAAAAAGTATTATCAAAAATAACTATGTCATTTTACAAGTTGATATTTATTGAAGTGCCCACGAAACTTCTCTTTTAAGTATTTACTGTTCTACTAATTCCACTCGACGATTCTTGGCACGACCTTCTTCTGTTTTGTTAGAGGCTACAGGAACTAAAGGTCCGACACCATAGGCTTTAAGTTGTTTTACATCCGCGCCATATTTAGAAATGAGCATTTTTACCACAGCATCCGCACGAGCTTGCGAGAGTTCCATGTTGTAAGTTAAATCACCGACATTATCCGTGTGACCTACAACATACAATTTAAGGTTTGGATTCTGCTGAAGGAGTTTAGCAATTTTCTCAAGAACTGGATTAGATTCAGGCTTTACCTCTGCTTTGTCTGTGTCAAAGTAAATGCCGTAAATAGCTATATGTCCAGCTCTTGCTATAGCTCCTGCTAAGGCCTCTTCTGTATTTATCACTACCAATCCCGTTTCCATAGGTTTAACCTCAATAACATCCAATTGGACCGCTGGATATGAACGGTGCCCCAGAGATACATAAAGAGATACATAAACATCGCCTTCTGGACGAGATAGCTTTGCCGATAGATAACGCTGATAACGGTCCTCCCCTCTTAACATATCTTTGGCCCCACCTTTCAACAAGGGATTAAGATCGCAAAAAAGATCTGGCCAGTAATAATTACCTTCTCCACAATTTTTTTTCGCACAAGAGAATAAGACTTCAAAACCTGCTCTCTTTAGAGATAGTTCATAGTTACGATAAATCTCAAGTGTTGAGCGACCCTCTGGAGCCTTATAAGTGATACGCGTTACCTTTCCCTCTAAATCCTGGCTTTTAGACAACTTACCCTCCTCTAATTTGCCAGCAAGAGGAAGAACATATTCATCAAATTCTCTTATCTCATAATAGATGATGATTGAGCCCAGATACCGCGAAATTAGTGGATGGTCTTTACTTCCTTCTCTATCTTCATCCTGGCCATAGGCAATACTGGCTGTAAGCAGCATTACACCTAATAGACAAAATAGTACTATTTTATTTTTGATCCTCATGATAATTACCTCCCCTTTTTTAGTTTTAGCGGGCACTTCAATGTTAATCTACACCATTCATGCAAGATATTTGAGGGGGACAATGTAGGGCATTTTCCCCCTCAACGTTGAAGCTGCTCCCCCTTTTTTAACTCCATAACTTTTACTTTATCATCCAAAGAAATTTTTTGAAATTCCTATACCTAAAAATAAGAAACAAAACTAAGTTTGATTGTTGCATTGCCTTTTGAACGAAGTCTATTTGTAAAAGCTCAGTGAACCGCGTGTCATTGCGAGGAGCGTAAGCGACGAAGCAATCTCGGTCTTTGGAATTACTGAGCTTGTTTGAGATTGCCACGCCTGCCTCTAGCAGGCTCGCAATGACAATAGTATA
>JAUWJJ010000087.1 GCA_030607765.1 Candidatus Aerophobota bacterium | reverse complement strand
CTAAAGACCTGAACTACATTTGAGCTTGCCGATTCATCGGCGCATTAAAACCGCCCAATAAATTGGGCAACTACAATTGCAGTCAAGCAAGCTTGACCACTACAGGTTATGGTGTTATTTGTAGTGGCTTTGCTGAATTGTATGGTAGTACGCTTTAGAAGTTATCGGCGCATTAAATTCGCCCCTGTAGCTTGCCGATTCATCGACGCATTAAAACCGCCCAATGAATTGGGCAACTATAACTACAACAAAAATTCGCTCAATGAATTGGGCAGCTACAATTGCCACAGAAAACAAGAGTTTTAGGAAATCTAAACTATTACGCTTTTTCCTTACTAAAGATATAACTTTATTATTAATTAAGCAATTTCTTTTTTTTGTCAAGGAGTTTGTTACTCAAGTTTTCGCTTTTTGTAAAAACTTATGCTTCCCATTTTGTATAGGGAATTTTGACAAATTTTCAAAATATGGTAGTTTGGTCAAGACTTAAAGGGGATTGGGTGAGAAATTGATGGCGAGGGATGTTGTAGTAGAAGATAATTTTCTGGTAAGGATAGGCTGGCTTTACTATGAGGTTGTTAAGCTACAGGAGGGAACATAATGAAAATAGCTGTTGGCTGTGATCATAATGGGCTGGAGTTAAAAAATTTAATCTGTCAATTTTTAAAAGATAAAGGGGTAGATTACAAGGATTGAGGTACTTTGAGCAGGTAACCCGTTGACTATCCTGATATATCAAGGGTGGTTGCTGAAGCTATTGTCAGGGGAGAGTTTGATAGAGGGATTCTTATCTGTGGGACTGGTCTGGGAATGGCTATGGCTGCTAATAAAGTGAGAAAAATAAGGGCAGCTACCTGCCACGATGTTTACTCTGCAGAAAGAGCAAGAAAATCCAATAATGCTCAAATAATGGCCATGGGTGCCCAGATCATTGGACCAGAACTTGCAAAGATGCTGGTTGATACCTGGCTTCGCTCGGAGTTTCAGGGTGGGCGTTCTGCACCAAAGGTAAAGAAAATTATGGAAATAGAAGAGGATAATTTTTCCAGAGAATAAAAAATGACTTTCCTGCAGAGTCTTAATTCCTTTATCCGGGCTCTAATTGTAACGGGATTCACCTGGGCTGTGATTGCTCTGGATGCATCCCTGGTTTTTGTTGTCAAAAAACAAACAGAAAATTGTAACAGGTAAGTTTTCCTAAAAAATATGAGAGCACACATCCGTCATTGCTGTAGCTTGCCGATTTATCGGCGCATTAAATTCGCCCAATGAATTGGGCAGCTACAATTGCCACAGAAAAGAGAGGAATTTTAGGAAATCTAAACTATTACAGAAAATTGCCTGATGGATTAGGACTTATAGGGAGGTTGAAATTTGAAGGTTCTTGTTGTATCCTGTTCACCCAGAAAAAACGGCAATAGCGAACTGCTCCTGAAAGAAGCGCTTAAAGGGGCATCAGATGCAAAGACAGATGTGGAATTTCTTAGGTTACAGGAGTTTAAAATTCAACCCTGCCTTGAGTGTCTCTCCTGCCACAAAGATGGCAAATGTGTTATAAATGATGATATGCAGATGCTTTATTCTAAGCTTATTAATATGGACGCCATAATTTTTGGCTCCCCTGTGTTCTTTATGAGCCTTCCCGCTCAAGGCAAGGCGTTTATTGACAGATGACAGCCGTTCTGGGCGATGAAGTATCTGCTTAAAGAAAAGTTCATTCCAAAGGAGAAAATCTCACGGAAAGGTGCCTTCATATCCGTCGGAGGGACAAAGTTATCATACTTGTTTGATGGTACCATCAGGATCGTTAAGTCATTTTTCAAAGTCATAGAGGTTGAATATCAGGAAGGACTTTTGCTTAAGGGAATAGATCAAAAAGGGGAAATATTAAAGCATCCCCAAGTTTTAAAACTTGGCTATGAGTTAGGAACCCGAATGAAAGGAAAAAGTAATGAATTCATCCCATAATCATCAAAAGTTTTTCTATATCTTTCTTACCTTCGATTCCCAGGGTGATAACATCTTTATCTATTCTTTTTGAAAGGTTTTGGAGAACTTTGCCCGGTCCCACTTCTACAAAAATATCTACTGCATCGCAGATCAATCTCTTCATACTATCTTCCCAAAGAACGGGATGGTCCATCTGCTTTTTTAAATTTTCCTTAATCTCATCAACGGTTCTGGCATAATGGGCAGAGACATTGCAAATTAGGGGATAGCGAGGAGGAGAAAATTTAAACTGATCTAAAACTTTAGAGAACTTACCAGATGGCTCTCTCATAAGATAGCTGTGAAACGCTCCTGATACAGGAAGGGGAATTACTCTTTTTGCCCCCTCTTCCTTTAATCTTTTACCTGCCCTCTCAACTTTTTCTTTTTTCCCCGAAATAACCACTTGAGAAGAACAGTTAAAATTAACTGCTTCAACCCCTCCTGTTTGCTGGCAGATGTTTATTACCTTTTCTCTGTCAAGACCAATTACAGCAGCCATTCCTCCTTTTACTTTTGCGGATGCCTCTTCCATCAATCTTGCTCTTTTGTAAATTATCTTTAAGGCATCGGGGTAATCTATCACTTCAGCTGCAGTAAGGGCTGTATATTCCCCCAGACTATGTCCAGCTCCTGCCACAGGATGAATGCCATTTTTTTCCAAAATTTTAGCTGTGATATAGCTTAAGGTTAAAAGAGCAGGCTGCAGGTAATATGTCTTTTTAATTTTCTCTTCTGGACCGTAAAGACACAATCTTTTTAGATCAAATCCCAAGATTTTTTTGGCCTGTTGAAAGATTTCCTTTTCTTTAGAATAAAGGGGAAAAATTTCTTTTCCCATTCCTAACCTTTGGGAGCCCTGTCCAGGGAAAAGAAAAGCAATCTTCATGTTATACCAATAACCTTATCGTCTTTACCTAATTTAATGATACGGGTTCCCATAGTGTTTCTTTTAGAAAGACGGACATACTTAGCTAAAAGACGGATACTTTTACCTTTTTGGGTTATTATCACTACCTCATCCTTCTTATTTATTTTTTTTATTGCTACTACTTCTCCTCTATCTGGACGCAGGCGAATATTGATAATTCCCCTTCCTCCCCTTCTGGTTTTTCTATATTGTGAAAAAGAAGTCCGTTTTCCATAACCCCGGGAAGTGATGGTGAATAAACTTTCATTTTCTCTGGTTAAATTAGCATCTTTAACCTCATCATTTTCTTTGAGATAAATTCCTTTTACTCCTATAGAGGCTCTTCTTAGGGGTCTCACATCTTTTTCCGAAAAGCAAACGGCCTTTCCATTTCTGGTACAAAGAACCACATCATTATCTCCTGAGGTAAGTAAAACTCTAATCAATTCATCTTTTTCTCTTAACTTAATAGCAATTATTCCTCCCCGAAAAACCCGAGCAAATTTAATAAGAGGAGTCTTTTTAACTATTCCTTTTCTGGTGATCATAAAGAGAAATTGATCAGGGTTAAAACTATCTACAGGAATAGTAGCAGTAATTTTCTCTTCCTTCCTTAAGGATAAGAAATTAACCAGAGCTCTTCCTCTACTGGTTTTCTTTTTTTCGGGTATATTGTAAGCTTTAGTTAAATGAACCTTTCCCAGATTAGTGAAAAGTAAAAGTGTGGAGTGAGTATTACAGATAAAAGAGTCTCGAACAATATCCCCCTGATCCAGAGAAATCCCACTTGCCCCTTTTCCTCCCCTTTTTTGTCTTTTGTAAGCTCTTAGGGGAGTATACTTTATGTATCCCTGAGAGGTGGTGGTGACAATGATATCCTCTTTTTCAATGAGGTCCTCGGGCTTAAAGGACAACTCTTTTTCTTCTTCCTCAATACTGGTTTGGCGAGGGGTGGCATATTTATCTTTAATCTGAATAAGTTCATTTTTAATAATAGTCCAAATTTTCTCATCACTGACTAAAACTTCCTTAAATCCCTTTATATTTTTAACTGTTATCTGATAGTCTTTTTCTATTTTTTCTCTTTCCAAACCTGTTAATCTTTGCAATCTCATATCTAAGATAGCCTGAGCTTGAGTTTCAGTTAAACTTAAGAATTCTATTATGCTTTGTTTAGCCTCCTTAGGATTGGTAGAGGACCTTATAATTTTAATAACTTCATTTAATTTATGCAGTGCTTTTTTTAGCCCCTCTAAGATATGAGCCCTTTTTTCTTCCCTTTTCAGGAGAAAACGAGTCCTACGAATTACTATCTCCCTGCGATGCTTAAGATAGCACTTTATTGCCCAGGGTAAGGTTAAAAGTTGAGGTTTGCCATCCACCAATGCTAAGAAAATGATGCCAAAAGTTATCTGGAGAGAAGTATATTTGTAAAGTTGATTAAGGACAACTTCTGGATTAGCTAAACGAGAAAACTCTATAACTACTCTTATCCCTTTCTTATCCGATTCATCCCTAACAGCCTTAACTCCTTTTATTTTTTCCTCTCCAGCTAAATCAGCAATTTTTTCAATTAACCTGGTTTTGTTAACCTGATAGGGAATCTCTCGGATAATTATTTTCTCTTTCCCCTCTTCCTCTTGCACCTGTGCCCTTCCTCTTAGAATTATCTTACCTCTACCTCTCTTGTAAGCTTCCTCTATGCCTTTTTCTTTAAGGATAATTCCTCTCGTAGGGAAATCAGGACCTTTTATTACTTCCAGGAGCTCATCTACTGTAATCTGAGGATTTTCAATCATTCTTATGCATCCATCTATCAACTCTCCCAGGTTATGAGGAGGAATATTAGTAGCCATGCCTACAGCTATTCCCGATGAGCCATTCAAAAGGAGGTTGGGAAACTTAGCTGGCAGGACAACAGGCTCTTCTAAGGAGTTGTCAAAGTTGGGAATAAAATTTACCGTATCTTTGTCCAGATCCTCAAGCAGCTCCTCGGCAATGGAGGAAAGTCTCACCTCGGTATATCTCATAGCTGCCGGGGGGTCGCCGTCGATAGACCCAAAATTTCCCTGTCCATCAATTAAGGGATAACGCAGGGAAAAATCCTGAGCCATTCTTACTGAAGCATCATATACAGCCGTATCTCCATGGGGGTGGTATTTACCTAAGACCTCTCCCACCAAGCGAGCTGCTTTCCGATGAGGTTTGTTAGGGGTTAATCCCAACCCCTGCATAGCATAAAGAATTCTTCTTTGCACTGGTTTTAAGCCATCGCGCACATCAGGTAGGGCTCTGCCTACAATTACACTCATAGCATAACTAAGGTAAGATTTTCTCATCTCCTCTTCCAGGTAAAGAGGAACTATTTTTCCTTCAGCCATTTTTACCTCTTTTATACATCTAATTCTTTTACTTCTCCCGCATATTTTTCAATGAATTTTCTACGGGGTTCCACCTCTTCGCCCATCAGGATGGTAAATAGCTCATCAGCTCCCAAAGCATCTTCAATTGAAACCTGATAGATGGTTCTGGTATCCGGATTCATAGCAGCTTGCCAGAGTTGCTCAGGATTCATCTCTCCCAAGCCCTTGTATCTTTGAACTGCTATTTTCTCTTCCTTTAACTGTTCTCTTAGTTTTTTCAATTCCCCATCACTGTAAAGAAAATATTCTTTATTTTTATTGCTTACCCGGTAAAGAGGTGGTTGAGCAATATAAATATGACCTTCTCTAATTAAAGTTTGCATATATCGGTAAAAGAAAGTTAAAAGGAGAGTTCTAATGTGGGCTCCAT
>JAUWJJ010000217.1 GCA_030607765.1 Candidatus Aerophobota bacterium | reverse complement strand
TTCTCCAAATAAGTTGGGAGCGTGTGTTGTCAAGCTAAACCAATGATCCTTCTCTAATCCACCCCCTGTCCAAAAATGAGCTTCAGGCTCAATTTTTCCTCCGGCAATTTCCTCTAAGGGAGAGAAGCTGTACATACTAAATCTTGCCGGTACAGTTTTATAAATAGTCTTAAACTCCCACCGGGGAGGAGGAAATATATTCAGGGTGACACGAGCCTCTCCCTGGGTATGGATAGATGCCACCTGGAAAGTTAGAAAATCTTTAGCTCTTCCCACTCTCTCGGGGATAAAGAGAGTTAAGGTAATACTTTTTGCCTCTCCCCTTTCCAGTTTAAGAAAGGTAAAGGGAAGGTTTATTTTCCATTTATGCCAGGATAAGGCAGATAACTCATAAGTATCGGTGCAGTTACCCTTGTTTCTTACCCAGAAGAGGAGTTTAACTTTTTCTCCTGATTGAACTTGTCTTTCTTTCTCCAGGCTTTTTACCTCTACCCCAAAGACTTCTTTAATCTGGATGGTGGTAGAGGCGGAAAAAGATAAGGCAGGCTCTGTTAGAGAACTTACCTTGAGAGTTACCTTATATTTCCCGACTTTAGTTGTAGCTGGGGGAATAAGGGTAAGGGGTATATTTTTTTTCTCCTTTGATTTCAGAGTTATCTCTTTGTAGGTAGGTAAAAGAGCAAGCCAGGCTTGAGGGAAGATAAATTTTAGTTGATAGTCCTCAGAAAATGAGGAAAAACTGGTAAGAGAAAAAATTTGGGTAACAATCTGTTTAGGTAAGATACTTTTAGCTGGGCTGGGCTTTATCTGCAGGAGGGTAGATCCTTGTAGCTCGGTAGCTGTAAGGATTAGTAAAAAGCTGAACAATCCAATAAAATATAAAATAAAAACTACTCTTCCAAAAGAGGTTATTCTCAAATTTTGCCCCGCGCTTTTTAATATCTTTACTTATTTGACTTATTCTTGCAATTTAAACATAGTTTGTCCGGCTACTAAATCATCTGCTCCATAATCAACTACTCCTAAGAGAAGATAATCTCCTTTTAGAATATCGTTATCAAAATTAGAGCTCATCTCTCTTTTCTCCCCGGGCAAAAGGGAAAGGCCTCTCATCATTTTCTTAGCTACCACATTTCCTTGCGCAAGATCCCTTATCTCCATCCAGGCTTTTGTTTTTAAAAGACAATTACCTGTATTCTCAAAGACAAGGCTTGTTCTTAAGGGAAACTCTCCTCTGGTTAACCCCACACTAATATCGGTTACTTTTCCTTTTTTTATCTCTGTTCCTGGGATGGTTTCGTATACATCAATAACATATCTTGCTATGGTAAAGACACTTACCCGGCCTTCCTTTTGACTAAACTCTGGCGCATTCTCTACTATAATACTAATCCATCTTGAACCTTCACCATCCTCTGGAACAACGATAGAGAATTCTATTTTTCGTATCTCCTCTGGTTCTAACTCAACCATGGAAAGAGATTTTAACTCCAGCCAATTAGCTAAGGAATGAGAAGTGCTTCCGGGAGCAAGATATCTTTTGTTACCTTTAAGATCTTTTCTAAAATCAGCAAGGTAAATCTTTGCCCGGGCTGATTCATCACCAGTGTTACTTAAAGTTAGATGAAAGTTTTGTGTTTTACAGGCTGGAATCTCTAAATGATAGCTATCAATACTTACACCTATTGCTGCCAGACTCAGGGAATTAAAAACAAAAAGAATAACAATGTGCAGTAAAGTTGAGCGAACCATGATTTTTACCACTGAATCCTCCTTTTTTAGTTTTAGCTGTCGTGGGGAGCCTACCTCTCAAGCTAAGGAACTAAGGAAGCTCCCCACCGTTTAATCAGACTAAGTTACTTTTCCTCACAACTGTATCTTCTTTCTACGAGGCTGCCCCTAAGGTATAGGTTATGGTAACATAATAACTCTGGCTAGAGTTGGAGATCGAGTCATTCCAGTCTATATCTAATTTGTAGTCTATAGCAAACTGCATACGGCCTCCCGCGGTACCAGTACATATGCTACTGACATCACCATCTACCCCGCTTGAAAGAGCCCCACCAGTAGCAAATGGTGCCCAGTCTGTAGTACCGACGTTGTCGGGTGCTCCTCCTCCTGTAGCATACCCGTTGTACCATGATCGGAGGTTCAATTCTGCTACCGTAAGATCTGAGGTACTGGCATCAGCCAAGAAGAAAAAGTAACCGGCGCCTGTTGTTGTTGATAATGCAGCACCACCACTTACATTAGGATTAACCTCCCAGTCCTCATTGGAACTAACAATAAAACTGGTTCCTTTCATCACAGTAGAGTATCCTCTATCCAAATCAGCGGCAGTGATATCTGGCCAGACGATGTTATTATCGCCCTCCGCATTATGCATATCCAGTAGCTTAATAGTTGGAATGTCTACCGTGATTTTAACATCACAGGTCGCGTCGTAGTCAAAATCACCGTAACCTAATGTACCTTCTGCTAACCCAGGAATAGCTAATCCCAGGATTAAGGCTATTCCTAACAATCCAATTAATATTTTTTTCACTTTTTTTTACCTCTTTTCCTTTTGAGTTATTTTTTTTATATTCCTTCTAAGCCCTCCCGCGCTTTTAAAACTCACCTTTTTCCTGCTTGCCTCAAATCACCTCCTTCATAGATCCTGCCTTTCTTTAATCTCCATCTCACCTCCCTTTCCCTTACGCTTGGGTTTGCCATTAAAGGTTTTTAACGAAACAATATAAATCATTGCGCTTAATAAGTTTATATAAGGG
>JAUWJJ010000138.1 GCA_030607765.1 Candidatus Aerophobota bacterium | reverse complement strand
TCAAGTTAAAGACTTCATTTTCCTTAAAAATCCTTATAATTTGTTGCCCGCCGATGAATGTTTTTCAAAAGGGAAAGGCAACGATCAAGGCGAGCCCATACCTTTCAACCTATCACCTCTTTTCTAAATTTATACATCGCCCAAAAGAGCTACAGTATAAAGGTAAAAGTAAATCTTAGCCGTTGGCGCCCGGAAAACACCGAAGAAAAGAACGGTCCTGAAATTTCGGGAAACTGGAAAAATAAATTTGCTCTTTTATTAAAAAGTAGCACCTGATCCCCTAAAAAAATTAAAATTGATCTTCAGGTTAACGAGAGTTGACAATAAAAAAATTTTGCTAATAATTATTAGTAGGATTGATATTCGAAGGGAAAAGTTAAAAATAACACAGGGGGAGGTGGTAGGAAAGCAAAGGGATTAGTCAAAGAGTTTTTCAAAGAGTGATTTTTTTGAGGAGTTTTTGCAATTAAACCAAGTATAAAGGAGGACAGTAAGATGAAAGTTAAAGGTTTAAAAGGTGTCCTGATATTAACGTTGTTGGTTTCTTTATTGACAGTTTTCTTATCTCAGATAACTCCGGCTGCAGGTAAAAGTTATATTTTCGCTTGGATTCCCAAAGCTCTCAATAATCCTGTATTTGCTCTTGGAAGAGACGGTTCCTTTAAGAAAGCCTCGGAACTAACTGCCAGAGGGCCGGATAGTGTAGATGTTATTTATACAGGTTCGATAGCTTCAGATGCTGCTGAGCAGGTAAGAGTTATAGAAGACATCATAGCTAAAGGGGTAGATGGTATTGGAGTTTCCTGCAATGACCCTACTGCTCTTGAGAATGTAATTAATATAGCTATAGCTGCTGGTATTCCTGTTATGTGTTGGGACTCTGATTCTCCCGAGAGCAAAAGATTTACCTATTTAGGGGTAGACAATTACTCGGGAGGCAAAGCAGCAGCTGACCTTTTAATTAGATATATGGGAAGGAAAGGTAAGGTTGCACTTTTAACAGGTGTGCCTGGTGCTTTAAACTTAGAGGAGAGAATCCGTGGTTTCAAGGATGGTGTCAAAGATTATCCGGATATAGAAATTGTTGAAACTGTTGCCTGTTATGATGATATTAATCAGGGTGTTCAGGTAGTAGAGGAGGCTATGCAAGTACATCCTGACCTTAATGGATGGTTTTTCGTGGGGTTGTGGCCTGTATTTGCTGGTAGAGGCGCAATGCCCCTGTGGGAGGAGGCTTCTCTTTCTGGAAGATGCAAGACCGTCGCTTTTGATACCTTACCCTGTGAACTTGAGTATGTGAAAGATGGTCTTTTAGTTGGGCTGGTAGGACAGAAGTACTGGGGATGGGGTTACGATACGATTCAGATGTTATACGATTATGTAGCTCATGAAAAAGAATTTCCCAATTGGGCCGATTCGGGGATGGATATTGTAACTATAAACAATGTAGATGCTATGATTGAGGCCTGGGAAACTCATGACTTTACCAAACCCCTACCTCCTCCATTCCCCAGGGAGTAGAATTGCTCCAGAAGTATTTATATAGATTAAAAGCTGATGAGGATAATTCCCTCATCAGCTTTTATGGGTAGAGCTGATGGGATGTAGTGCAGGTCTTTAGACCTGCTAATTAGCCAGACTCGCTACATCTCCATTTTTGAGAATGATATCTCAAGGTAAGCTTTTCAAGTTGCTGAATTCAGGTTAAGGTTTGACTTTTTAAGGAAAAAAGGAGATGAAAAGAACAGCTAAAAGTGGTAAAATAGAAACCGAACGCAGTCAAAAGAAATTTTCTGGATTATTGATAAATGGATTAAGAAGGAGTCAAGTAATAACTATTCTGTTGATTCTTATAGCAATGAGTGCCTATTTAAGTATCCACACCAGGACTTTTTTAACTTCCTACAATGTCTTTAATATTTTAAGAGCTTTTTCCTGGATTGCTATCAGTGCTTTTGGTCAATCTATGGTAATTATAGGAGGAGGTATAGATCTTTCTCCTGGCTCTGTGATGGCTCTTTCAGGTATCGTCACTGCTATGCTTTTGGTAAGGGGGGTGGATGTTATTGTATCTGTAATTGCTGGCTTAATTCTGGGAGCCTTTACAGGATATATAAACGGTGTCTTAATTAGTAAAACAAAACTGCCTCCTTTCATTGCTACTTTAGGAATGATGAGTGTCGTCCGTGGCTTCTGTTATGGAATTACCAATGGATGGCCTATTCGCCATCTCCCCCGGGGTTTTCTTTTCTTAGGTCAGACAAGTATTCCCATTCTTCTCTGGAAAGTGCCCTTACCTGTTATCTTTATGATAATGTTAGCCATTATATCTTTCATCTTTTTAAACAATACTAAATATGGATATCATATCTATGCTGTGGGAGGAAATGAATATTCTGCCTCTTTGACCGGTATAAATGTTGGGAAGATAAAGATTTTAATTTACACTCTTTCTGGTTTCTTTGCCGCCATTGGCGGAATACTGATGACCTCTCGTCTTGGGGTTGCTGCTCCCACAGCTGCTTTAGGCTATGAACTTGATATAATAGCAGCAGTTGCCATTGGTGGTATCAGTTTAAGAGGGGGGCAAGGAAGTATCTGGGGTGCTTTAATTGGAGCGGCAATTATGCAGGTAATTCGGAATGGTTTGGTTCTTATGGGTTTCCCTGCTTACTGGCAACCGGCAGCCATAGGATTAGTAATTATTATTGCTGTTATGGTAGATCAAATTAAGAAAGCCAAGACCCAATGATTTTAATTTAGGAGAAAAGAGATTTGAAAGATGAGGTTTCCTTGAAGAAAAACTCAGCTATTTGTCCAATATTAAAAATGAAGGGAATTTGTAAGTATTTTGGAGGTGTTCATGCCCTGGAAGATGTGGATTTTGAACTTTATCCCAATGAGATACTGGCCTTAGTTGGAGATAATGGAGCGGGAAAATCAACTTTGATAAAGATAATTTCTGGGGTGTATACTCAGGATCGAGGTGAAATCTATCTTGAGGGTAAGAGGGTTGATATTCAAAGTCCTTCCGATGCAAGGGCTTTGGGTATTGAAACAGTCTACCAGGAATTGGCCCTGGTAGAGACTCGCGATGTAGCCGCTAATTTCTTCCTGGGTAGGGAGCCTACCAAAGGCAGGTTGGGCATTTTTGTCGACAAAAAGAAAATAACAGAGGTAACTGTCCATACCTTAAAAAAATTATCTATTACATTACCATCGTTGCGAACGCCTGTCCGTTATCTTTCCGGGGGTCAGCGTCAAGCAATGGCTGTGGGAAGGGCCATAGCCTGGGGTAGAAAAATAATTATTATGGATGAGCCAACATCTGCATTGGGAGTAGAGGAATCAAGAAAAGTGCTAATTCTGGTAAAACAATTAAAGGAACACGGAGCTTCCGTTATTATTATCAGCCATAATTTGAGACACGTTTTCAGTGTGGCGGAGAGAATTATAGTTCTTCGGGGAGGAAGGAGAATAGGATCAAGGGTAAAAAGTGAAACTAACGGGGATGAAATTGTCAAATTAATTACGGGAGCAGAATTAATTTAACCTAAAATTCGAGGATTTAAATATTTGAGCAATTTTCTATTCTAAACTTGTAAATTATTACTTATAATTCCTCAAAAATATATCTCTGATGCTAAAGGACAGCTAAATCCAGCCCACAAAGAACTTCAAGATACAGAATTTATTTGATTATGGTTGGGATAAAGATACTGGCAAAGACTGAGTTCTTTAAACTAACAATAGAGAAAGAAGTTCTATTCAAACCAAAAGAGAAACTCCAGACTTTTTCTAAAATTCAAATTAATTTAATCAATGCATTGGTAAAATTTAATGTTTCTAAGGCAGTTGCTGAGGATTTAATTGAAATAGTACTCAGCAAGCCATTAAAAATGGATTAAAGGCATTCATTATACTAAAGTAAAGAATGAAGCAGCCTATAAGGAAAGCTTCCCAAATTAACTTAAGGTTCTTTAGATGAGAAAAGAAGGCAGGTGATAAGAGATCGGCATTGTTAGTCTCTTATCATCAGTTACTGTTTGGCTCAGGAAAAAACTCGAATAGAAAAAGATATAATGGGAGTCAAATAAATACATAATGAAAATCCAGTTAATGATTGCAAAAGGGGGTGATGATGATGGCATTTAAAGCAGGTTTCATAGTTATGGCACCTGAGGGGGATCCCAGGAAACACCGAGCTTCTATCAAAACCTCTAAACTTGAACTTACAATAGTAGTGGTTGAGTTGATGAACATTGATCAAGCAGTTGATGTTTGTAAAGAATTGGTCCAAAACGAAGGAATTCAATCTCTTACCCTTTGCCCTGGTTTCACTAATCAGGCAGTAGCCAGAATTGCCAATGCTGTTGGTGAGAGGGTTCCAGTAAGTGTAGCCAGAGGTGATATTCCGGGAGGAAGGATAACAGGCGAAATTCTGGCAAAAGAGGGATGGTTTCCAGAAGGACATTA
>JAUWJJ010000052.1 GCA_030607765.1 Candidatus Aerophobota bacterium | reverse complement strand
TAATGGTAGGAATAAGCCAAACCAATGGAAGTTAAAAAATATGCAGGATTTATAAATAAATACAAATATTCGATCAGCCTCCTGAAAAAGATGAGTCAGTTTCGAGAGACTCCAGTAATAGTAGTTCTTATAGGGCTTATAGTTATCTCATCCTTAATTTCCCCCTCTTTTTCAGCAAGGTAAATATTAAAAATGTTCTAACTCAGGTTTCGATAATAGCAATCTTAGCAGGAGGTGAAGCTTATGTAATTTTGACCGGAGGCATTGACCTATCCCCTGGCTCTGTGTTATCCTTAGTGGGAGTTTTAACGGCAGGCATGATGAAGTGGACCAACCTGCCTGTTTGCATAGCTATTCCAATAGGACTTGCGGTAGGAACTCTCTGTGGATTGACCAATGGCCTTATGGTACCAAGGTTAAAATTCCTTCCTTTATAGCCACTCTGGCTATGATGGCTGTAGCACGCGGCTTAGCACTCATATATGCAAAGGGTGTTCCCATATCCATGTTTCCTCCAACCTTCAGAGTTATTGCCAGATATGTAGGACCAATCTCTGTTTTAACAATAATAATGATCGCTATGCTCATCATCGGACAATTGATACTGTCCTTTACAAGAACAGGCCAATATATTCACGCTACAGGTGGAAACGAGGAGGCTACCAGATATCTGGGAGTAAATGTTGATAAAGTCAAGTTATTTGCCTTTTCCTTTGCAGGTTTTTGTGCAGCAGTAGGTGGTATTATGATGACTGCACGGTTAGACTCAGCATATCCTAACGTGGGTCAGGGCTATGAACTCGATGCTATAGGTTCTGCTGTCCTTGGGGGTGTCAGTTTTACTGGAGGTATAGGCTCGGTTATGGGAGCATTTATGGGTGCCCTGGTTATAACTATACTGGGAAATTTGCTGAATCTCCTTCGGGTTTCCGCCTTTTACCAGTATGTCGTCAAAGGCGTAATACTGGCCGTAGCTGCCCTTTCTCTTTCCCGAGGGGTAAAGTACGCCAAGTAGTGAAATAACAAACGGTAAGTACGCTCTATTTTTCCTTTTGCCTGAGGTGATAGGGTAATTTATTTTTTTAACTAAGATCGGGTAGTGCACTTTTAATTTTTAAATAACACACCCAACCTTGACAACCCCTTAGGATTTAATACTCTCATGGAAAAGGAATAAAAATTTATGATAGAAAAAAAGGCAATTCTTGTAATTGTTGATGGAGTAGGTGATAGAGCAGTAAAGGATGGAAAGACACCTCTGCAACTGGCAAATAAGCCTATTCTTGATGATTTAGCTCTAAAAGGAGCTACGGGATTAATGAGTACTATTGGAATTGGGATTATTCCGGGTAGTGATACCGCTCATCTTGCTCTTTTTGGTTATGATCCAAAAGTTTACTATCGGGGAAGAGGTCCCTTTGAAGCTCTGGGGGTCGGGATCAATTTAAAAGAAGATGATGTTGCTTTTAGATGTAATTTTGCCACTGTAAATGAAAAATTTCAAGTTATAGATAGAAGAGCAGGGAGGTTAAAGGATGAGGGAATTGAGCTTGCTAAATCCTTGCAAGGTATTAAAATAAATGGGATAGAGATTATTTTTGAATCTTCTACTGAGCACAGGGGAGTTTTAGTTTTAAGAGGAGAAGGACTTTCCTCAGCTGTTTCCGACACTGATCTACATTCTCCTCAGGTTATCCCTCCCCTAAAATCAAAACCTTTAGAGGATACAGAGGAAGCCAAGAGAACTTCTCGGGTAGTGAATGAATTTGTGAAGAGGAGTTGGGAAATCCTTTCCTCTCATCCACTAAATAAAGAAAGGAGGAAAGAGGGAAAATTTCCAGCTAATATAGTTTTAACCCGGGGAGCAGGGGTATATCAGAGAGTAGATTCTTTAAAGGAAAAATATGGATTTAGTTCCTGCTGTATAGCAGGAGCTGCTCTTTACAGGGGAGTAGCTAAGTACGTGGGAATGCAAATTGTTAATGTTAAAGGAGCAACAGGAAGAGTAGATACGGATATCGAAGCTAAAGCTCGGGCAGCTAAGGAGGCTTTAAGAAAATTTGATGTTGTTTTTCTTCATATAAAGGGAGCTGATAATGCCAGGCATGATGGAAACCGGGAGAATAAGCTCTTAATGATTGAAAGGGTAGATAGGCTGGCTGAGATCTTAAGAGAAGAGGATGTATGGCTTATTATAACGGCTGACCACTCTACGCCTATTTCTATCAAGAGACACAGTAGCGATCCTGTCCCTGTGTTAATCTATGGGAATGGTATAAGAAGAGATAAGGTACATCTTTTTGACGAGGTTTCTGTAGCCTCGGGTTGCCTGGGACATTTTACTGGAGTACAGTTAAATAAAATGATAGTAGATTTAATGGGATGCGGTCATATGGTTGGTTCTTAGAAAAAATTTTAATTGAAAAGAGGTGATAAATTTGGTAGAAGTTAAAGTTGTTAATGTAGCCATTGATGTTAGATCAAAGATGCCGGTAATTATTTTAAAAGAGAGAAAAGGAGAAAAAACTCTACCTATATGGATTGGTTTGTTTGAGGCTCAATCTATTGCCTTAGCTCTGGAAAATGTAAAACCTCCTCGTCCTTTGACCCACGATTTAGCCAAATCTTTGATTGAGAAACTCAAAGGGAAGGTAGATAGGATAGTAATAAATGACCTTAAAAACAATACTTTTTATGCCAGGATTATGATAAAACAGGACGGGGAAAATATCCAGGTTGATTCCCGTCCCAGTGATGCTATAGCTTTAGCCTTGAGACTTAAAGTTCCCATATATATTAATGAAGTTGTTTTAGATAAAGTAGCTTTAGGAGAAAGTCCCATTAAAGATGAGGAAATTAAGGAATTTAAGAAAAAGTTAAAAGACTTAAAACCAGAGGACTTTGGTTAGCAATTTTAAACGGGTAAGGAGCCTATTATCAATATAGCTGCTTCCCCTCCCGGGTAATTTTAATTTTTCCCAAGATAATGTGGGCAATGCTTCCTATTTGCTCCTTCCTGAGAGGAGTATAAATATATATCTTTCTCTTTCCTCTGCTTAATCTCTCAATTATCCCTAAAGCTACGTCTTTTCCCTGCTTATCCCTCAAACTCACCAGATGATTTATGAAAGACTCAACTGCAGGAGAGCTTATTCCCACTTCCTCTAAGGATATTTCTTTAAGTGAAACATTCCTAAAGTAATCTTTAAACTTTTCTTCCCGATAATCTTTTCTGATTAAATAGTTCTTTGAATTTATCTGAAAAGGAGCGGGAATTCTAAATATCTCAGGAGTTAACATCCCCTTGAGAGGGATAAGGATATGCTCCAGTTCATCTTCTTTTTGCAAAGCTAATGCCAGTTGAGGACGAATAATGTCAATCAGGGATAGTTTTAAAGCTTTTCCCACCCCTCCCCTTATCAATCCAGTTGTATCTACAATTACTTTATCAGCTCTCTCAAGTGCCTTATCACAGATAAGGTGAGCACCAGTGACTGTAGGAAGTAAGCTTCCCAGAGGAGAAGTGTTTCCCACAAAATAAAAATCTTTTACCTTTACTTCATTCCATCCTTCAAATTTTTCCTCTACCAGACCCCAGGCAATGGTGGTGGGAGGTCCCAGATGAGACTGTCCTATATCCATATCCACTATTCCAACTTTAAACCTTCTCAGGGTTAATTGCAGGATATCTTCCACCAGAGTACTCTTACCAGAATCAGATGCTCCAATAATCACTATTAATTTATTTTTGGGATCAAGAATAGCTTCTTTTATTTCTTCTGATAGGGAGAATCTATTACTCATTACTAATTACACATTACTCTCGGCAGGCCTAAAGACCTGTTCTACATTTACATATTACCATTTCTTATTATGTATATCTTTTGTTAATTTTTACATATTTTTCAGTCAAGTCGCATCCCCAGAACCATGTTCTGCAATTTCCCTGATTTAATTCAACAGTTATCTTTACAGATTCTTTGGATAATATTTCTCTGAGCTTGATTAATTCTGTACCAGCTGCCTCCCCCTTCCTCACTACTAAAAGTCCGTTAAAATACACATCTGCCTTTTCTGGATTTATCTTGGTGTGGACTGAGCCTATAGCAGCCATTATTCTTCCCCAGTTGGGAGAAGCTCCAGCAATAGCTGTTTTTACTAAAAGAGAGCTTGCCACAGCTCTGGCTATTCTGGAAGCATCCTTGGGAAAAGGGGCCCCCTTTACTTCTATTTCTACAAATTTTGTTGCTCCTTCTGCATCCTTCACTATCATTTTAGCTAAGTAGATACACAGATAATCCAGGGCTTCAGAGAAATATTGAAAATTTTCATCTTTAACTCTTAAGGTAGGTTTTTTCCGCCAGGTTTTAATTCTTTTATTTCCCGCTTTTCCATTGGCCAGTATAATTACAGTATCGTTAGTGCTCATATCACCATCTACATTTATCCGGTTAAAGGATTTATTTACCGCACTTTGCAAAGCCTCTTTCAAAGCATCTTTGGTAATACAGGCATCAGTAGTGATAAAACAAAGCATAGTAGCTAAATTGGGAGATATCATCCCTGATCCTTTAGCTATACCACCAATTTTTACTTTTTTCTTTCCTCTTCCGGGGATATCAGTTTCCAGAGCTATTTGCTTAACCACTTTGTCGGTAGTGAGGATGGCTTGAGCTGCTAAATCTCCTCCATGCGAGGATAAAGATTGAACCGCTTTTTTTATTCCTTCCTCAATTTTATCCATAGATAAAGGTTTTCCAATTATTCCAGTAGAAGCCACAAGAACATTACCAGAGGATATTTTAAGTTCTTGAGCAGTAATTTCAGTCATTTTTGAAGCGTCCAATAAACCTTTTTTCCCTGTGCAGGCATTAGCATTACCACTATTAGCTACAATAGCCTGGGCTCGATATGCACGAATCTTTTTTAGAGAAATCTTAACTGGAGCTGCTTTTACCTTATTGGTGGTAAACATACCCCAAGCTACAGCAGGGGAGCCTGAGTAAATAAGAGCTAAATCTAAATTTTTCTCCTTTAATCCACAGCGAACTCCTGTCGCCTTAAACCCTTCAGAAGCAGTAATTCCACCATTTATTTCTCGCAAATTTTTACTCCTTATTTATAAAGAAAATTAACCACTGAGAACACTGAATAAAAAAGGGGATCAATTTATTTTGGAATTAGAAAAGGGAAAGAAGAAAAATAAATCTGCCCCCTTTTTTCTTTAAATCCCAATGACTATAGAATATACTCCAAATCCTAATAAAAGTAATCCCAGCATTCGGGAAAAAATCCGATAACTTCTGTCAGTGAGGTAAGGCTTTCCTTTGGACGCTCCATAAGAAATAAAAATATACCAGCCAAAGTCGGCTGCCCAGTGACCTAACATAAACAAAATCACTCCCAGGATTCCTGTAAGGTAAATTTTCAGGATGACAGGGACACCGATGGATGTCCACCAAATAGGAAAGCTTGGATTAAAAATAGTAAAGAAGGCTCCTCCTGCTACTCCGTATTTTATATTTTTGCTTTTGTGCTGGGTAAATTCAATATTAAAGGACTTTTTAAATACAAGCATCCCCATAACTATTAAGGCTATTGCTCCTATCCAGGTAATGTAACTTCTCAAAGAGGTAAACTTTAAAATAAAACTTCCTCCCGTGAGAATCAAACATATTACTATTACTTCTATCAGAAAATGTCCTGTTGTTACTATTATCCCTGCTTTTGTCCCTTGCTTTATAGCCTGAGATAGGGTATAGATAAGCAGAGGCCCTGGTATGAGAGCACCGGAAAGACCGATAGTGAATCCCAGAGAGAGCCACAATAATTTATCCATTTAATCCCATTTCTTCTTCAAATCCACACATAAGGTTCATATTCTGCACTGCTTGCCAGGAGGCACCTTTACCTAAGTTATCTATTGCTGAGATAATGATAATCTGATTAGCCAAACTGTTTACCATTAGTCCTATACGGCAGCGATTAGAGTTGAGAACCTCTTTAGTTTGAGGAAAATCTCCCTCAGGAAGGATTTCTACGAAGGGCTCTTTCTCGTAAAAATCTTGATACAACTGGATAACATCCGAAGTAGTTAAAGATTGTTTTATTTTGGCGTAGCAGGTAGAAAGAATTCCCCGATTAACAGGAATTAAATGGGGTATAAAGGTAACTTGATCCTCCCTTTTTGCTAATTTTCCTATCTCTTGCTCTATTTCAGGAAGATGCCGATGACCTTCCACCCTATAAGCACTTATATTTTCATTTGCTTCGGGAAAGTGAGTTTGCAGAGTTAGTCCTCTTCCCGCTCCACTAATTCCAGATTTTGCATCTACTATTACCGATTCATTTAGTATTTTGTTCCTGACCAGGGGAGCAAGAGCTAATATAGCCGAGGTGGGATAACAGCCAGGATTGGCTACTAATTGAGCTTTTCTTATTTTTTCCCGATATAGCTCGGGAAGTCCATATACAGCTTCCCAAAGTAAATTTTTTTTCTTATGAGGTATTTTATACCATTTTTCATAAACTTTTGCATCTTTTAATCGAAAATCAGCGGATAGGTCTATCACCTTTTTCCCCATCCGGTATAATTTAGCCACTATCTCCATCGAGGTTCCATGGGGAAGAGCTGTACATACAACCGGTGAGGTTATTTTATCAATGTTTAAGGGCTCACATATAAGCCCGGTAACAAGTGAAGGATAAATATTAGAGATTTTCCTTCCAGCAAAGCTCTTAGAGGTTAGCTTTTCTATATCAACCATGGGATGCCTTAGCAGTATTTTAACTAATTCTGCTCCCGCATAGCCTGTAGCACCAATTATAGATATTTTCATTTTATCTAAACCTTCCAGTTTTTTTAAATTCCTTGAGAGAGGCTTTTAAATCTTTTTCCAAGGCGTCTGGATCATTGGCAAAAGACCCTACTTCCTGGCAAATCTCATATACTGTCTCACTTAACCAACTATTCAATCCTCTCTTTTTTATCTTTGTTAGCTCTTCTTTTTTTTCTTTATCATTTATTTTTCCCCATTTACTCTTTTTAGGCATTGCCCTTCTCATCCTTCGGGGAAGATGCTTTTCCATTAGTTTACTTAAAACTTTTGTAAAATCTTCCATAACCTGTTCTATTTTTTCCTCATCAAGTTCTTTACGTTTACCAAATAGCATTTTCCCTTACCTGCTTAAAAATTAGTAATAGTTTAGCTTTTCTAAAAGGTAGCCGCACCCTTTAGGGTGCGTATAAACGCAGGCTCT
>JAUWJJ010000009.1 GCA_030607765.1 Candidatus Aerophobota bacterium | reverse complement strand
GTTTAATTAAGACAGATGTGATTCCCAGAGCTCCTCCCAGAGCTTGAGAGCCTGTATCCCCTATAAATAAATGAGCTGGATAAGAATTGTACCACAAAAGACCAAAACTTGCTCCTATCAGAGCTGCCCAAAAAATCCCCAATTCCCCTGCTCCAAAAATGTAAGGTATTCCTAATACTCTGGAAAGATAAAAGCTTCCCGCACAAAAAGAAAAAAAAGCATAAACACTCCCTGCGGGAATAATACATCCCAAAGCTAATCCGTCCAGTCCATCAGTAAGATTAACTGCATTACAACACCCCACAATAACTGCTATGGTTAAAGGAACATATAGCCAGTTTATCTGTAAATAAATTCGAAAGAAGGGAACCTGCAGCTTAGTATTAAATTCAGGGTTAAGATAAAGATGGATACCTACTAAAAAAGCTAAAATTATCTGCAAGAGAAGTTTAAACTTTACTTTTAATCCACGAGAACTTTGAGATACGCTTTTTTTCCAATCATCCCAAAATCCTAATATCCCCAGATAAAAAGTTACCAGAAGAGCTATTCTTACCTTCTCATTGGGAAATTCTCCAAAAATTAAAATACTTAACCCCAGGGCAATGAGAATAAATATCCCCCCTCCTATAGGAATTCCCTTTTTGGAATAGTGGCTGGATGGTCCATTTGAACGAAAGTAATCAACCATTCCCTTGCTCTTAAACCATCCAAGCGAGGTTTTGCCCATTAAAATCACAAGAAAAAAAGAAAAGACAAAAGCTCCTCCCACTCTAACAGCTAAAGGAAAAGCTAAGTTGAGGAGCATAAATTCACCTTTAAACGAGTAGCGATTTCTTCCATCCTCATTCCCCGGGAACCCTTAATTAAAAAACAATCTCCGCCTCTCTTGTATTTTAGCAACTTATCCACTAAAAGTCTTTTATCAGTAAAGAAAAAGGCATCTTTCATTCCTTCTTCCTTAGCTCCCCTTACCAGTTCCTCAGCCCACTCTCCATAAGCAAATACAGCATTCATACCTAATCTGGCTGCTCTTTTTCCTATCTGATAGTGAAAAAATTGAGCCTTTTCCCCTAACTCTAACATATCTCCCAGGACAGCTATTTTTCTTTCTCCACTTATCTGCTTTAAAAGCCTCAGTGATTCTTGCATAGATTCAGGGTTAGCATTGTAGCTATCATTAATTAATCTGTATTGCCCATAATTATTTATCTGAAAGTGAAGGGGAAGAGATTTAAACCTGCAAAGAGCACCCTTGATATCAGAGGGAGAAACTCCCAAAAGAGAGGAAACACAACAGGCAGCTAATAAATTGTAAATACTGAAAAATTTATGCAAAGGAAGGCGCAGGTAAAGATGCTCTTTGTTAGAGAATCTAAGAGTAAAGCTAATTTCCTCTCCCTTACTTAAAGCATCCTCTGCTCTAAAATGAGAATTTTTATCCAGACCAAATGTAACTACCCTGCATTTAGCTCTTTTTTTAAAATTTTCTGTCCAGTCATCATCCTCATTTAATACCAGATAGTTTTCCTCATCCCGGTTTAAAATAGGGATAATTTCTCCTTTGGCTTGAGCAATTTTTTCTGTGGTTCCTAAAAACCCAATATGAGAACTATGAATGTTGGTAATTAATCCAATACTGGGCTGAACTATATGGGAGAGGGTAGCAATTTCTCCCCGAGCGCTCATTCCCATTTCTAAAATCCCCACCTGGTGAGAGGAAGAGATTTTCAGCAAAGAGAGAGGAACTCCAATTTGATTGTTAAAATTACCAAAAGATTTACCCACCTGGTATTTTTGAGAGAGAATGTGAGAGATAAGTTCCTTTACCGTAGTCTTCCCATTGCTTCCTGTTATACCAACAAAAGGTAAGGATAGTCTTTCCCGATGAAATTTAGCCAATTCTTGAAGAGCTTTAAGAGTATCCTCAACTTGAACTAAAAAAAAATGGGGTGAAGGAAGGGGGAAAAGTTTTTCCACTATAGCCCCCGGAGCTCCTCTATCACAGGCTTCTTTCAAGAAACTATGACCATTGAAACGTTCACCTTTAAGAGCAACAAAAAGATCTCCCCTTCTTAAAGTGCGAATATCGGTAGATATCTGCCGCGGAGAGATTGAAATACGAGTATCTTCCCTTAGATTAATTAGCCTTCCACGCGTGGTCAAGAGTATCTGTTGAAGAGAAAAATCTTCTTCCATCCTTACTCCTCTGGTAACCATCCAGCCACCAAGGCACGAAAACACCAAGATGAATGCGTGAATGTGTTGATGCGTTCATGAGTGAATGCGTGAAGAAGTAAAACGTATCTACGCTTTTACACATTAACCCATTAACCCTTAGCCTTTTGCCTCTTCTACATATCACTTCTTTGTGCCTTGGTGACTTAGTGGCTGAACTATTACTAAAAGAGAATTTCTATAGCCTTATAAGGGCAGGAAAGTGCACATATTCCACAAATAATGCATTTTTCTTCGTTAAAACTTACTATTCTTTCCTTTTTCTCTACTTCAAAGGCATCCACCGGACACAGAGCTACACAAACTGTGCAGCAAACACATTTATCCTTATCCCATTTTATCTGTTGAGCTAAAGGCTCTATCTTTACCCCAAGCTTGGTGAGGTAGTTTATACCACGGTTCAGGTTATCTTTTTCCCCACTTATTTCTACATCCAGCTTTCCTTCTTTATAGGGGATAATCTTTGCCTTTAAAATATTAATTATCAGATTGTAGTCCTTAATTAACTTATAGGTAATAGGCTCACCCACAAGTTCTCGAGGAAAAACCAAAGCTACTTTTTTCTTCATAATCTCCCCCTTTATAATTTAGTATCTCTTTAATTATAACTATAATTTTTTTATTGGCAAAGTACTGTTTTCTCTTGACAGGAACAGGAATCTGTGGTAGCATTAAAACAATACAGGATACTCAAAGGACCACCTGTAGAAGAAAGAGGATTTTGTTCCTTATTATCCAAATAAAAAGAGCTCAAAGTGCTCCTTTTTCTTTTTTATAAAATAGGAGAGTTTTTTTCCTGTTATCTTCCCTCTTTTCTAAGCTACTGGATAGCAGAAAGGTTAGCTGATTTTTTCTTTCTCTTTATTAGGGGGAAATACATAGGTTACAAAAAGGCAATTTTAGATAACGTAGCTTTAGTTTTAGGTAAAAGGGGGGAAAAGAAAGCTAAAACGACAGCTCTTTTAATTTACCGTAATTTCGCTCGTTATTTAAGAGAATTTCTTTGGCTACCCAAACTTAACACTTCAAGATTTTTCTGCCAGGTCATCCCGGTAGGGGTAGAGAATCTTGACTATTCTCTCTCAAAAGGAAAAGGAGTTGCGCTTTTATCCATTCATTTTGGTAATTGGGAATGGGGAGGAATTGGACTGGCCCTGGCGGGATATAAAATAAATTTTTTGGTAAGGCCACATAAAAACAAGTTCACTAATCGGTTATTTAATGAGATAAGAGGTGCAAAGAAAATAAAAGTTATTCCTACAAATCAATTAAGGCAAGTCATTAAAGCTTTTAAAAGAAACGAGGTAGTGGCCATCTTAGTTGATGAGGAAAACAGAGAAGGCGTGATAGTTGACCTCTTTAATCAAAAAATTATGCTCGCTTCCGGTCCCTTTAAATTAGCTTATCGGGTGAAAGCATTAATTTCTCCTGCTTTTGTAATCAGGGATAAGGAAATGGGAAAACAAAAAACAGTGGTAGAGCCTCCCATTGAGTTTAATACCCACCTTTCTCAAGAAGAGGCTGTAAAGCAGGCAGCTCAAAAGTTTGCCCGGATTATGGAAGATTACCTGAGGTATTATCCCGATCACTGGCTTTTACTGAAAGATAAGAAAGATATAAATCAATGAGCAAAGAAAAGGTGAGAATTCTTCTTTTATACGTTTCAGATATATCTGGTCATAGGCAAGCAGCCGGGGCAATTAAACAGGCTCTGCAAAACTCTTATCCTGAAGTATTAATTCAGGAGGAGGATCTTTTCCGACACGGAAATCCCTTTATAGAATGTAGTCTCAACTCTCTGTACTATACTCTTATAAGAGTAATTCCCTGGTTTTGGGATATAATCTGGGACAGCAAGGAGATTTACTGGCTAACTCATGTTTTAAGAACTTTCCTGTATTATGTAAATTACCACCGGCTCTACCAAGAAGTCATCAAGCCTTTTAATCCCCGGGTTGTAATTTGTACTCATTGTCTTTCCTGTGCGATTTCCTCAACTATAAAGAGGACGAAGAAACTGAACTATTTGTTAGCAGCTGTTCCTACAGACTTCTATTTTAATCCCTATTGGTTTTACAAAAATGTGGATATTTATTTTTTACCCCACGATGAATTGAGGACCAATTTTATAAAAAGAGGTATTTCACCAGAAAAAATCCAAATTACAGGTATTCCCATATCTTTAGATTTTTGTAAGTTAAAACAGAGAGGAGAATTAAAGAAAAAATGGGGGATAAGGGATAACTTTTTTACAGTTTTGGTAATGGGAGGAGGACAGGGAATTGGTTCAATAAAACAAACTATTTTAGCCTTAAACGAAGCTCGTCCCCCCTTGCAGGTTCTGGTAGTTACAGGGATAAATAAAACCTTGAAACAGAAACTTCAAAAGGTAAGTTCACAGATAAGTTTTCCCTTTAAAATTTTGGGATATGTTAATGAAATTGATGAATTAATGGAAATTTCAGATTTATTAATCAGTAAATCAGGGGGGTTAACCACTGCCGAGGCTTTGAGTAAAGCTCTTCCCATGGGAATTATTGACTCAATTCCTGGGCAGGAGAGAAGAAATAAGCAGCTTCTTCTTAAAAAAAATTTAGCTTTTGAGCTAACTGATAAGAAAGACATAATTGATCTTATTGAAAAATTGTCAGATCACTTTTTCAATCGAGAAGATTGGAAAAAAAGAGCAAAAAATTTGGCTTATCCTGAAGCCTCTCAAGGAATTGTTCATAGAGTTATGGAACTAACAACACCCAAGGGGAACTAATCATGGACTATTTGGAGGTACCAACTAAGGATACTCGTTATGCTTATGTTACGGGAAGAGTAAGAGGCCTGGAAAAACATCTTTTAAAAGAGACAGACTTTACCCGTCTTAAAGAGAGTGAAGGACTAAGACAAGCTGTCCTGATATTAGCAAAATCTTATCCTTATTCGGAATCTTTAAAGAGGATATCCCAGGCCGAAGATTTCGAAGAAGGTTTAGAAGAGGAGCTAAGAAGAAGCAGGATTGAGCTTAAAAGTTTTTCTCCTCAACCAGAACTGGTGAACCTTTTCTGGCTGGAATACGATTTCCACAATATCAAGGTTCTTTTAAAAGTTAAAGGGCAAAGAGAACTTTCAAAAAAAGTGGATGAATCTAAATGGGAAAAATACCTTTCAAAGGCTGGTTCTATACAGATAGGGCTTCTTCAAGGGGCAGTGTATAGAGAAAATTTCCTTGATTTACCCGGGAAGTTTAAAGATTTAATTTCTGAGATAATTACTTCAATAAAGAAAGAGCTTCATCATCTGAAGATAGATACATTTTTAGATAAAAAATTCTTTGAGGTGTTATCCTCAAAACTAAGAGAATACGATGATCCCTTTCTTGATGGATTGGGGAAAAAGTTAATTGATAGATTTAACATTGAAGTGTTTTTAAGAGTAAAATTATGGGGAAGGGAGACTAAAAGAAATTTCTTAGAAGAAATAATAGCAGAAGGGGGAGGGGTAGAAAAGAAAAGATTGGTAGATATAGCCGAACAGTCAAAGAACTCTCTTATTGAAGAATTAAAAAATACTGAATATAGCTATCCACTTCAAAAGGCTTTAGAGGAGTGGGAAGATAAACGAAATTTATCCAGATTGGATGATTTTTTTGATAAAAATATTCTAAAGTATACCAGAGTGGGATTATATATAACTTTTGGAAGGGAGCCTTTAATAAATTATATTTTTCTTAAAAAAAATGAGTTGAAAAGATTAAGGAAAATTTTAAGAGGAAAATACTATGTTACGAATAGCCATAATCGGAGATAAAGATACTGTTCTTCCTTTTAAAGGATTGGGAATAGAGGCTGTTCTTATCGATGAACCGGAGGAAGGAAAGGAAAAGTTAAAACAAATAGCTAATGAGGGGTACGGAATAGTTTTTGTTTCCGAATCAGTAGCTCAGGGATGTCTGGATATTATCGAAAATATAAGTGAGAAAAAGAGTCTTCCTATTATCACTATAGTGTCCGACTTTAGAGGAGAAGTACTTGAAGTGAGTGAAAAAAGATTGAGAAAATTGATAAGAAGAGCAGTGGGAATGGAAATTTATTGATAAAGAGGGGATTTTTTGCAAAGCAGACTCATATATAGAAAATTAATAGAATCTCATAACCTTTTCTCTTTTGAAGTCCAAATTAAGGAGAGTAATCTTTTAGTTTTAGCTGACAGAGAATTAACCAGAAAGACAGAAGAGGCATTGCTGAGCTGCAGAAGAGATATAGAGCAGTATATCTATAAAAATCCTTTATTTAAGAGAACATTTAAACCTTTGCCTGTGGAGGATGATATGCCTCCCGTTGTAAAGGCTATGGCAGAGGCTTCTCAAAAAGCAGGGGTAGGCCCAATGGCTGCTGTTGCTGGAGCGATAGCAGAGTTTGTGGGAAAAGAACTTTTAAATTACTGCAAACAGGTTATAGTTGAAAATGGTGGAGATATCTTTATGCAGGTTAAAAAAGAAAGAAAAGTGGGCATTTATGCAGGAGAGTCTCCTCTTACGGATCGAATTGCCCTGCAAATAAAGTCAACAGATACTCCCCTGGGTATATGTTGCTCTTCGGGAACTTTTGGTCACTCTATAAGCCTGGGAAAAGCAGATGCAGTGGTGATACTTTCTCCCTCCACTGCTTTAGCTGATGCGGTAGCCACAGCTACAGGTAATATAGTTAAGAAAAAAGGAGATATTAAAAGGGGATTGCTTTTATTGGAAGGCATTCCCGAGGTTAAGGGAGGATTAATCATAAAAGGTGAACAAATGGGCGCCTGGGGGGAACTTACTATAGTGAACCCCGTTAGATAGCAAGCATCTAAGGGAGTGAAAAGGAATTAAAAATGAATAAACATTTAAAAAGGGTAGGGGAGTTTCTTGAATCAAAAGTTGATAAGAAAAAACTGCGAATTTATTGCTTATTAGGGGGGATAGGAATAGCTGTAGTAGTAGGTTTTTGGATATATGTAACTCAGATGAAGAAACTGTCTTTTCAGAAGTTTGGGGAGGCTACTTCTTACTATATGGAGGCTAAAGGACAAGAGGAAAAAGAAGAGGCAATGCAGGGATACAAAAAAGCCAAATCTCTTTATGAACAGCTACTCTCTCAACACTGGATTGATAACCGAGATGAGGTTCTTTTTAATTTAGCTAATTGTCTCTATGTTTTGAGAGAGTACGATGGGGCGGAAGCTGCGTTAAAAAAATTGACACAAAGTTACCAGAATAGCTACTTTCTTCCCTGGGCAGAATTAAAATTGGCTGGTATCTATGAAAAAGAAAAAAAATACTCTTTGGCCATTGAAGTTTATAAAAAAATTCAAGAGAAATACGGCGATAGCTCAATAGGACCGGAAGCTACAATTGGTATAGCCAGGTGCCAGGAGCTTTTGGGGAACAAAGAAGAGGCTCTAAAAAGTTATCAAACTTTAATTTCTCGGTACCCTTTATCTATGGAAGCGAAAATAGGGGAAATGAAAATTTCAAAATTGAAGTGAGTGTTTTCTCAATTTTCTGAAAGGAAATTATAATTTAGTTTATTGAGTTAAGGGTTTTTGCTTACAATTTAAATTGTGTGTGTATTGACAAAACTTTTTTAATTCGTAGTATTTATGAGAAAAAGGAGGGTAGGTAAGATGGTGTCAGATAAAAAAAGAAAAAGAGCGAAAATAGCTAAACATAAGAGAAAAAAAAAGCGCCGAGCTGATCGTCATAAAAATAAGTAAGTCCTGTTAGATGCTTGCTATCTAACAGGGTAAAAATGGAAAAATAAATTGAAGCAGGTAAGAGTACGTTTTGCTCCCAGTCCTACAGGGCAGTTGCACATTGGAGGAGTAAGAACAGCTCTCTTTAACTGGCTTTTTGCCCGCCATCATAAGGGAAAGTTTATTCTTCGAATAGAGGATACCGATGTTCTCCGTTCTCAAAAGAATTTTATTATCTCAGTAATAGAAGATTTAAAGTGGCTAAGTTTGGATTGGGATGAAGGCCCTGAGGTAGGGGGAGATTATGGACCTTACTTTCAATCTCAAAGATTAGATATTTACAAGCATTACGCTGAAAAACTACTAAGGGAAGGAAAAGCTTATCTTTGTTATTGCACTCAAGAGGAGCTGCTTCAACGAAAACGTAAAATGCAGCTAAAAGGAAAACCTCCTGTTTATGATGGTCACTGCCGCAATCTTTCTTTAGTTCAAAGGGAAAAATTAGAAAGGGAGAATAGAAAGTCCACTGTAAGATTTGAGGTGCCTCAGGAGGGAATTGTTAAAGTAAGAGACTTATTGAGAGGAGAGGTTAATTTCGAAAGCCAGATTTTGGGCGATTTCATTATCTTAAAATCAGATGGAACTCCTACCTTTAATTTCGCTAATGTGGTTGATGATTATCTAATGAGGATAACCTGTGTGATAAGAGGAGATGATCATCTTTCCAATACCCCACGACAAATGCTGATTTATCAGGCTTTAAACTTCCCCCCTCCTTCTTACGCTCATATACCGATGATCCTGGGCAAAGATGGAACAAAGTTAAGTAAAAGACATGGAGCTACCTCCGCTACTTACTATCGAGAAAAAGGATATCTTCCCTGGGCTGTAGTAAATTATCTTTCTCTTTTAGGTTGGTCTACTCCAGATAGCCAGCAATTTTTTATTAAGGAGGAGCTTATTCAAAAATTCTCTCTTGAAAGGGTGGGCAAAAGTTCTGCTGTTTTCGATTCTCAGAAATTGGAGTGGATGAATGCTGAATATATAAGAAAAATGGATACGGTTGAGCTTGCTGAATCGTTGATTCCCTACCTGAGAAAAAAGGGATGGATTGAAGATAATGTTGATTCGGCTACTCACAAAAAGATACTTCGTATAACTGAGCTGGAGAAAGATAGATTGCGAACTCTTTCTGATATTGTTGAATTAGCAGATTTTTTCTTTGAAAAAGATTTTACCTACGATATCAAAGCAGTTGAGAAAAAATTGAAAAATGATTATGTTTGCTCACTCCTGGAAAAAATAAAAAGTGAGGTGGAGCAGTTTAGCGAGCTGGATGAAGAAAATTTTGAAAAAACTTTGCGAAAAATATCCGATGAATTATCTCTTCCTCCAGCCAAAGTTTTTCACCCTTTAAGGGTAGTTCTTACTGGAAAAATGAGGGGGCCAGGACTCTTTGAATTGGCAGCGGTAATGGGTAAAGAAGAAGTTTTAAGGAGAATTGATAGGGCCTTGGAAATGCTTAAGAAGAGTAGCACGGGCCTAAAATCCAAGCTACATAATAATGACAAAAAATGTAGTGCAGACCTTTAGGTCTGCCTAAATTTATCTTTGAGGGATCGGCTAGTGGTAGGCCGCAAGACTCTGGATCTTGTAGCGGAGGTTCGAATCCTCCTCCCTCAGCCAAAATTATTTGAACTTGAAAGAAAGTCGCGAAGGTAATGATAGGAAACAGATATGACTCAAAATCACAGCATCTTCACGAAACTTAAACAATTTTTAGCATTATAAAAGGTTACATTCTGATGCTGAATTTGAATGTCAACAATGGAAAAATTATGGCGCCATCGTCTAGGGGTTAGGACAGGTGGTTCTCAGCCATCAGACCGGGGTTCGATTCCCCGTGGCGCTACCAGTAATGCGTAGAAACGTTAATGAGTAGATGCGTGGATGCGAAGAAGCGTTAAAAGCAAAAACAATTTGCTCTTTCTGTTAATAGAAGTTGTTATGCAATGTTTACATCAGCAAGAGCTCTTCTTGCATTAAAAGAAAAGGATTCAAGTAAACATTCTGGTGTAATTGCTTTATTTATGATTACAAAAGCTGAAAATGAATAAGTTTTAAACAAAGAGGAGATTTCAAATGAAAACCTATATACCTAACCTGAAGGAGATTAAAAGAAAGTGGTATTTAGTTGATGCAAAAGATAAAATTTTAGGTAGATTAGCGGTTAAAATTGCCCAAATTCTCTCTGGGAAAAATAAAACTTTCTATACTCCCCATATGGATACAGGAGATTTCGTAGTGGTTATTAATGCTAAAAAAGTTAGAGTAAGCGGAGGGAAGGAAAAGAAAAAAATTTATTATCATCACTCCGGATTCCCAGGAGGATTAAAGGAAAGAACTTTCGAGGATATGCTAAAGAAAAAACCAGCACAGATCATTCGAAAAGCAGTTAAGGGTATGCTCCCTAAAAATAAATTGGGTAGAGAAATGCTAAAGAAGCTTAAGATTCATCCTGGGGCTGAACATTCCCATCAGGCTCAAAATCCAGAAAAAATAGAGGTATAGGAAAACAGAAATGAGTCAAATTTTAAGAGAAAAAATTGAGAAGGCTCGGTGTTTTATTGAGCAAAGGAAAAAACTGAAACCAGAAATTGGGATAATACTGGGAACAGGATTGGGTAAATTAGTAGATAAGATTGAGGATCAATTGGTAATACCTTATAAGGACATCCCTTATTTTGCTACCTCCACTGCTCCTGGTCATATAGGGAATTTAATCCTGGGAAAATTAAAAGAGAAAAAAGTGGTAGCAATGCAGGGAAGATTTCACTTTTATGAAGGCTACTCTTTGGAAGAAGTTACCTTTCCGGTAAGGGTAATGAAAGCTTTAGGGGTAAAGACACTAATTGAATCAAACGCTGCTGGAGGGATAAACCCCAGTTTTAGAGCTGGTGATTTGATGATTATTACTGACCATATTAATTTAACTGGGAATAATCCTCTCATTGGACCCAATGACGATAAAATAGGTGTACGTTTTCCTGATATGTCTGAGCCTTATGACAATAAGCTAATTGAACTTGCCGAAAGAATAGCTTTGGAGGAAAGGATAAAACTTCATCGGGGGGTTTATGTGGGAGTTAGCGGTCCTAATTTTGAAACCAGGGCTGAGTATAGATTCTTGAGGATAATAGGTGCAGATGCTGTTGGTATGTCCACTGTTCTCGAGGTAATTGTAGCCAAACACAGCAACTTACGGATATTGGGGATAACTTGCATTGCCGATGAGTGTATTCCAGATAAATTAGAACCTGTGGACTTTCGTGAGGTTATTCGCGTAGCGGAAAAAGCGGAGCC
>JAUWJJ010000097.1 GCA_030607765.1 Candidatus Aerophobota bacterium | reverse complement strand
GAACTTTTCTCACTCCTTTTTCTAAGGCTATCTTGCAAGCTCTCACTTTAGCTATCATTCCTTTTTGAATCATTCCCCTGTTCATCATTTCCTCAATTTTTTTTAAATTCAAGCTGGGAATAATACTCTCTTTATTGGTAAAATCTTCCAAGATCCCTTCCACATCAGTAAGAAAAATAAGTTTTTCTGCTGAAAGAGACCCGGCAATCTCAGCTGCCACTATATCTGCATTTATATTAAGAGTTTGTCCTTCCCTGTTTGTAGCTATTGGAGCTATTACCGGGATAAAGCTTTCTCTATCCAGAACCTCTATAAGAGCAGGGTTTATTTTTTCTACATTTCCTACCAAACCTAAATTTTTATTCTTACATTTCTTAGCTAAGATAAGTTGCCCATCTTTTCCTTCCAATCCCACTGCCTTTCCCCCAAAACGGTTAAGAAGAGCGACAATTCCTTTGTTTACCTTGCCTGCCAAGACCATTTCCACTATGGAAATAATTGACTCATCAGTCACTCTATTTCCCTCAATAAATCTTGGCTTTATACCTAACTTCTGCATCATCGCTGTTATGGCATCCCCACCTCCGTGAACTATTACAGGCTTTATTCCCACATACTTCATTAGAACTATATCCTCAGCTATCCCTTCCCTTAAACTCTTATCAGTCATAGCTCTTCCTCCATACTTAATTACAATCCTCTTGCCAGAGAACTCACGAATGTAGGGAAGAGCCTCTATTAAAATTTGTGCCTTTTTTACTTCTTTTTCCAACTTTTTCTCCCCATTGAAAGAATAGTTATTTTATCCATTTTGTCAACTATGATAAAAATTTGATGGTTGGCAGGATATTTAGTTGATAGCTTAAGAGAAAAGCTAAAAATTAATGGAAGATATGGAAAAATTTGCCAATAAATGAAAAAAAATTTATGTTTGAGGAGCGAAGCAACGAGTTGCTTTGCCTGTTTTTAGGGGGAGCCGCGAAGCGTTGAGGGGGAAAATATTCCCCCTCAAGATTAATTAATTTTTCCCCGAAACGAGGAGACCGAGCAGAGATAATTCAAAGAGCATTCCAGCGACGGAGGGGAATCCCTGAGGCTTTCTCAGCGACGAGGGTCGTGGAGAGAAGAGAATCACCTTTTCCCAAAAGTTAAATTATTCTTGCTCAACCTATTTAGCAAGATTTTTCCTGAAATTGGGATTAATGGTTTTTGACGCTAATTTTTAAAAAGGAAAGTTGAAGCCCTCCCTGCCCGGAAGAAAAAAAATAAACCCCTTCGGCAATTCTTAATGCTAATTTTTACAAAATAAGTAATCTTCCACCTGGATTAAGTTTCTCATATAAAGCCTTTCTTATTTCTTGTTTTTCTCTGTAAGCATTCATATGATTATAACCTAATCTTTCCCAGGATGGTGTTGTAAGAAGCACTTTATCAAAGGAAGCTAAAAGATTTTCTTCAAATTCTCCTTTATACTTTCCCTTGATAAAAACTTCAAATATATCGGCAAATCTTTCCCAGGCTTCCTGCTCCTTGCCAGGTGAGATTGGATAAAAAAGACCATTATTTTTCTTCACAGCCTTTAAATCTCCCTTGCCATCTCCAAGCATCAGTACATTATCATCCTCATATTTACTCACTTTTTTAGCTACTTCAATGTGATGTGCTTTTGAACCCATTTCTTGCCCAGCAATAACTTGAATATAATCAGCTATTCCCTGAGTTTCCCAGTAATTCACCAGGTCCTCATAAGGCGTTTTAGAGACAACCATAATATCAGCATACTGTGCCATTAAATCTAAAGATTCCTTAACATAATTAAAAGGTGGAATTTTTGCTGATATGTGGGGGAATGTTCTGTTAACTGCTTCACTCCACCCGAGAAGTTTGTATAATGGAAGGCAGGTTGGATTTTCGTTAACAAATTTTTCCAGACTTGGATTTCCCAATCCCAACTTATTTTTTTGTGCATAATTAATATAATCATTTAACGGTTTTGCATCGGGAAGCTTTATTCCCCTTTCAGCTAAAACCTTCTGGACATCTTCTCTTTCTGTAAGAGTCCTAAGGGTAAGCTGTATGGCAATAAACCTGTTGCAGCCTCTATCCACGGAAAAAAGATTGTAGTATTCAGCAACTTCTCTAAAAAAAGACTCAATATCCCAAAGACCGTAAAATTCCATAAACTGTGGATGTAAAATCAACATCTGCTTTCCATTCATATTGTCGGTAATGCAGCCATCTGTATCAATGGCAACGAAATAATCCTTTGTTTTTTTTAAGTTTTTTAACTGTTGTCCTGCATCTTCTTTTATCTGCTCTTTAGTGAGCCTGGGTAAAGCCATTTTTTATCCTCCCTCTCTTGAGATGTAATGTGTAATATGTAAAAACCGGATTAACCAGATAAACGAGACAAACCAAATAAATGTAGCCGCAGGCTTTAGCCTGCGTAAGAAGAGTAGTGCAGGTCTTTAGACCTGCTGAGAAGTATAAGCTGCTGGTATATACTTTTTGCACAGTGACGGAACAAAAATATCTTCAAATTCAGCAAATTTGGGAAATGGTCTACCAGTTAGCGGCATTACCCAATTTACAAATTCATCGGTTACATCTATCCTGTTCGGGGCAATCCATTCCTCTGGAAACTCCCTTTCTGAGTTAGCCACAACACTCAATGGGACCTTATCATATCTAACTTTGTAAGTATCTCCGGGAACTTTTATTATTGTTGACATAAAGCCGTCGTTTCCCTTTAAAGCAAGTTTTGCCGCATAGGCACCCACTTGATAAGCCTCTTTTAAGTCAACTTCAGACACATAGGCAATCTCACGTCTCTGACGGGTTCCCGGTCTTTCAGACCTTGCTATCCCTCTAACTTTCAATCTACTCTGTGCTCTTCCCCGGGTATCTTTTCTATCTGTGCCATTGAGGTAATTAACAAGTACATGTTCAACTGTTCTCTCAGAAGCGCTAAACTGTTCATTGCCAAAGCTATCGCGCAGTATACCTAAATCCCCAACCTGTACCCCTTCACTGATAACAACTATACATCTGCCAAAACTATCTAATTTTTCATTAACCTTTTCTGTTATAAATTCCAGATTACCTTGCCAGTCTTTTTTAGATAAAGCTTCCGGAAGTATTATGAGTAAAGGTATCTTTCTTTTTGGATCTGCCAATCTTGCTGCAGCAGGTATAAAACCAATTTTTCTTCCCATCACTCCAATTATTAAAACCGGGTCACTTGTGTAGCTTGCCTTGTTTTCCTCATTTGCCTCTAAGATATTAAACCCCAAATTTCTGGCAACACTTCCATAACCTGGATTATGGTCACAAATGGCAAATGTGCCATTAGATTGCAACCTGCCACCAACATCATTATCAATCGTCTTTGGTATACCTACACAAATTACCTCTAAACTGTTCTGTCTTGCCAGTTTACTTACCTTATCTAAGGTATCCATTGAGTCTCCTCCACCACAGTAAAAGAAATAACCAATATTATGCTCTTTGAAAACCTCAACAATTCGAGCTAAATCCTCATTACTTCTTATCTTATATCTACAACTCCCAATCGTCCCAGCAGAAGGAGTCCTCCCCAACAAAGCTATCTGTCTTGGATCCTGACCAGAAATATCTAATAGCTGTTCACTAAGAACACCGAGAATGCCCATTTTCGCCCCATAGATCTTACCTATTTCTCCCGAGACAGATAATGTATCAATTGCCCCTCTAAGACTATTATTTATTACCGATGTTGGCCCTCCTGATTGTGCAATAACTGCATTTTTCACTTTTTCTCCCTCCATCATTTATAGTAATTATTCAGCCACCAAGACACAAAGACACCAAGATGAATGCGTGAATGTGTTGATGCGTTTATGAGTGAATGCGTGAAGAAGTAAAACGCATCTACGCTTTTACACATTAACTCTTAGCCTTTTGCCTCTTCTACATATCACTCCTTTGTGCCCTGGTGACTTAGTGGCTGAACTGGTGCAATTTTAATATCGCAAAGGTACTTTCCGCCATTTTGAATCCAAAGTCTCCCTGGTCTCTTAAAATCTTCTCTATGCAGTGAATTAGGATCCCTATAACCCAAGCCAACTGATTTGCAGATATCTTCCGCAATCCCTGTAGCAAGCGTTACATCAAAGGTAAACTTCTCTTTTCCTGTTATTGAATTATAAGTTCCAGGCCCTCTTACATTAATAACATGAGCAGCTACATTTCTGCTAAATCCTGGGTTTAACTTTAAGTACCACTTTACATAATCCTTGCAATGATAGCCTATCTGTCTTAAGGCGGTATCTATTTCTGGTTTTGAGTGAAAACAACTAATGTGTGGTGCATAAATAATTATTTCGCCACCATTTGCCATCACGCCTGTTCTTTGCAATTTATAAGAACCTTTCCCAGCTGTCCAGACCTCATCATAGTCCTCATCAATGACCTGCAGGGCAACATCAAGAGGATAATCAATACAAACAATATGGAGATTAGAGCTCATCCTTGCTGCTTTTTTATAAGCGGCAATAAATCCATCAATACCAACCCCTGTATAGATTCCCTTAGAAATTAGATCACCATTTTTTTCCTCAAAAACCATATCAAAGGAAACCAGGGGAGCTTTTATTTTTTGAAAAACATAATAAGAGCCCTCGTTTATAACATCCCTGGCAGGATTATTTTCCAAGCCTATTATCTCTGGAATACCAATAAGTACCGCAACCCAATGGAATAAATCTATCACTCCTGGGCCAGAAATGCCTGGAAAGAAAATCTTTAGTCCACCGGAAAAACCAGCGGATTCATGTGGTGTAGTTCCACTGAGGGCAACAATTAAATCATAATCTTCTGTAACCAGCTTGTTTACAGTAACAGGAATTGACTGCAGGAGCTCCCCATTTGTCTTTTCTGCAACAAAAGAGGCTGGAATTTCACCTACAACTGCAAGTTGATCTGGATCATTATATTCATGGTTGTAAAATTTAGTAAAATTAATTTCATTTGAAATTCCTAATTTAGCATAAATTTCATCTTTCCTCATTCTCCTGTGAGTACCACCTGCATTCAAAGAGTATATCTGTTTCATACCTTTGCTTTTCAGCTCTTGATAAATAAGAGGCACTAATCTATCGGAAAAATCCCTTCTTGTATAATCAGGATGTATCAAGAGGACTTTTTTTACGTTTTTGAAATCCCCTAAGGTTTCTCTTACAACTTCATTTAGCTCATCATCTGTAAGCTTTTCTTTAAGATTTTCTAGATATAACATAGATATACCTCATTTTGCTCGAGATAAGTGCAAAGATAAATTTCTTACTTTTGTCATTTTTAGGAAGAATTATTTTGCTATTTCCCTCTCTG
>JAUWJJ010000001.1 GCA_030607765.1 Candidatus Aerophobota bacterium | reverse complement strand
TTATGGGCAGTAAGACTCATATCATCTTAGAAATGTTTAGCAATCCAGAAAGAGCATTTTATAAATCAGCTAAGGTTTATCCGCTACCGCCAATTTGCACTGAAGAATTAGTGAATTTTGTATGCAAGCGATTTAAGGCAGGGGGTAAGAAAATATCTAATCTATTAGCTAAGAAAATAGTTAATCTATCTAAAAATATTCCATATTATGTCCAGATGTTATCCTCTACTATATGGTTAAATGTCTCAGATGAAGTTAAAGATTGTGATATAAAAAATGCACTAAAGGAGATTTTGCTCAGCCAAAATGAACTCTTCTATAGTTGGCATGACTTTTGTTCACCTCATCAAAGAGCAGTTTTAAATGCTCTGGTTAAAACCGATGAAATTTTTTCCCAGAATACTCGCCTATTATATAATTTAGGCTCCAATTCTTCAGTGCAAACATCCTTGAGAGCATTAGTAAAAAATGGTTTAGTGAGCAAGGATAATAGGAAATATCATATAGTAGATCCATTTTTCCAGCTTTGGCTGCAAAAGCTATAACTCTATTATAATTTGTATCCAATCTTTTATGAAGATAAATACCTTTGCATTATGTATTTCATTCGCTTAAAGTCTGATAACGATTATGTCCTATTGTTCTCCGGATTTTCTCGTGCTGCTTTTGTTCTTCACTCTCTTTCCCCAGCACATAGTTTTTAATCTTGCGCAGCAGCTCTCGCCTGGCCAAGAAGCGGTTTAAAGCTTGAGATCGAGCCTTTTGCATCTTAACCTCAAACCCAGTGGGCAGATGCTTTAAATAGACGCAAGTGGTAGTCTTGTTGACATTTTGTCCTCCAGGTCCTTTTGAGTGGATGAACTTTTCAATGAGGTCTTCCCCGTGCACATTGAACTTTTGCATTTCCTCTTCCAAGGCTCTCTGTTTTTCCTCACGGACTCCAAAGTTAAGCATTTTTATCCTTATAAAAAGAATTCCAATTAAATGGCAAGTCCTCAAGCTGCAAATCCTCAATTATGTCATGGCAAGAATACTCTTACCATAGTCATGGCTCCCTCTCTCCTTTAGCATCCTAATACCCGTTTCACTTCTATTTTACCCTTTTTGTCGTTTTTTTTTGTATCCTTTGCTAATGTGAAGCTCTAAGTTGATAGGCAAAGGGATATTAGATAAGCATCCAATAAATTTTCCCTTATCTAAAACTTCCAAATAACCTCTTAGGCCAATTTTTATCATCCAGAAACAACACATGATGATTTATATATTCCTCTTTTAATGAAAAATTTGTTTCTCCCTTTATCAGCTTCTCGTAGGGAGTTTTGGAAAGAATAAAAGATTCTAAATCAGATGTTTCAAACTGAAAAAGCCTTTTAAGTAAATCTTGAAATTTTTGAATTATATCCATTTTGATCTCTTTTCAAGTTCTTTTTGACATTACCGAATTGTTTGCATTCTTGTAATTGGACAAATTAGGTTAATAATAAATACAACCACTTTTCATTATATACATCTTTGATAAGATGGCAAATACTCTCATTTTTGTGAGATTGATTTGACACCCTTTAATTCTCAATTTATAATTGTATCAAACATTATATAAAAAGTTAGCTAAAGAAAATAGAGACTATAAAAATGAAAATTAGCTATGGTAAAGGTTTATATATAAGGTTGGAAGGCGGGAGAAAGACCATGTATGCTGGTGAGGTTGTGCTTAACAACGTTAAGGTTTATATAGATGGAAAGGTTGATTCTTTTACATCCTTGGATAGAATAGAAAAAATGAAGAAAACAAGGAAAGGTATAGAGATGGAGATTGTTTCTTCCTCTTCTTTTGCCTATAAAGTTTTATTACAGGGAGAGGGAATTAAAAGATTGCTTGGTGATCCTTTACTCCGTAAAATGTTCAAGAGAGTGTGGATAAATAAATGGATGGCTAAGAATTTTTGGAAGAGATTTAGATAAGCATTTTGTAACTATTTAGCCACGAATGAACACAAATGTTATTAATTGTGGAAAGAGAAAAATTGAATACTAAAGAATTATTAAACAATTATTCACCGCAGGTTTATCCAACGGGGTAAAAAGACAAACCTGAATAGTTACAGCATTTTGAACTTAAGGCTAGTGAGATAAGCTTAAGTAAATGAAAGAGGAGGAAATTATGTTAAACTACAAATTTAAGATAGTTGTTGGTTTAATGGCAGTGGTTTTTTTGATCCCGACTCTCACTGTTTACGCCAAGGAAGAGTCAAAAGAGATTCGGTTCGGCTGTGCATTGAGCTTAAGTGGCAAACTTGAAGAAGAAGGTTGTCTCACTAAAGAGGGGTATGAACTGTGGAAGGACCACGTCAATTCACAGGGAGGAATCCTCATCAGCAAAGATAGATACCTCATTGATATCATCTATTACGATGACGAAAGCAATCCACAGAAGACAGCTTCACTGGTGGAGAAACTCATTGCCAAGGATAAAGTCAACTTTCTCCTTGGTCCCTATGGAAGCAACTGTAATTTTGAGGCGGCTGCAGTAGCAGAAAAATACCGAGTTCCTATGGTTCAGGGTGGAGGTGCTGCGGAAAAGATATTCAACTCAGGTTTTAAGTATACCTTTGGGCTTTTGGGCCCTGCCAGTGATTACTTCAAGAATATTTTGAAAGGTGCAGCATCACTTTATCCAAAGCCAAACAGAGTAGCAATTGTATCAGCAGATGATATTTTTTCTTTGAGTACTGCCCAAGGTGCAAAACAGCACGCTAAACGTTTAGGATTTGAGATTATCTCCTTCATCACCTTTGAAAATAAGGCGGAGCTACCCTCCATCCTGAATGTCTTAAAGGGCGATGACCCGAATATGGTTCTTTTCTCTGCTCACTTTGAAGAGGCACTATCGTTTGTTAGAATCGCCAAAACAGTGGGATTAAGCCCTGAGATGTTCGGTATAACTGTAGCTCCTTCTGACCCTGCTTTTGCTAATGAGTTAGGTAAGGATGCCAATTATATTTTTGGCACAACCCAGTGGACATCCAATCTTCCCTACTATGGTCCCATCTTTGGAAGCTCTGAAGACTATGCCCAACTTTTCCAGGAGAGGTTTGGAAAGGAGCCAGATTATCATTCGGCTGCCGCTACTGCCTGTGGATTTGCCTATCAGCTTGCCCTGGGAAAAGCATCTTCTCTTGATTGTGAAAAGGTTAAGGAATCCTTAGCGTCCTTAGATAATATGACTTTTTATGGACGGATAAGGTTCAATGAGCAAGGAAGGGACATTTACAACCCAATGGTGACTGTTCAGATTCAAAAGGGAAAAAAGGTCACTGTCTGGCCAAACCGTTTTGCCACTGGTTCTGCCATATATCCTACCCCTTCCTGGGAAGAAAGGGAACCTGTGCTAAAAATAGCTGTCCTTCATATTGGTCCAATAGGTGACTACGGCTGGACCTACGAGGCTCACCTGGGAGCTCAGAGGATGGCTGATGCGTTGCCCTATGTTGAACTCTCAGAGGAGGAGAATGCCTGCGGTCATGATGCTCCCGGGATAATGAGGAAATATGCAAAGGCAGGATACAAAGTAATCTTTTGCCACAGTTACAATTTTGGGAAATATATTGAGGAAGTAGCTCCAGATTACCCCGATGTCATATTTATGTGGGGAGCTGGGGTTGATAAAGAGACCCCTAATACAGGCATATACTTTGGAAGGATGTATGAAGTCAAGTTCCTGGTTGGAATGGTAGCTGGTGCTATGACTAAAACAAATAAAATTGGCTACACTGCTGCCCTTCCAACATCTGAAGTGATAAGGGGAATCGATGCCTTTGCCAAAGGAGTTGCTTTGGTTAATCCTAAGGCTAAGGTTTATGTAGAGTGGATAGGTGAATGGTATAACCCACCAAAAGAGAGAGAAGTAACTTTATCCCTTATTGATAATGGATGCGATATTATAACTAATCATTCCGATTCCTATGCTCCAGCTGTGGCAGCAGATGAGAAAGGTGTCTACTACATAAGTCTTAACTCAGATTTGAAAAGATTTGCTCCCCATGTTTATTTAATTGGTGCCGTTTGGAACTGGGCTCCCATTATGATTGATATAGTAAGAGCAGTGCATGAGGGAACATGGCATGAGTATTCAGGACAGGACTGGTGGTATGGATTATCTAAGAAAGGGGTAAAACTTGCTCCCTTTAGTGATTTAGTTCCTGAGGATGTAAGGAAGATGATTGAGGAAAAAAAGCAAGCAATTATAAAGGGAGAGTTTAAAGTTTTTCCAGGGATGACTGACAAGGAGCTGCGAGAGATTTATCATTTTGAACCAAATGTAGTGGGTAAACTTCCTTAGCTTTATTAATTGAGAAATGTCCTGACCCCACAAAACTACAGAGCAAAAAATGAACTGAGTTTGAGGAGGTAAAACTATAAATGCGATCGTATTTGTAATAATTGCTATTATTTGCTTCTTCTTAGCTTACTGCTTTTATTCTAAATTCTTGGCAGAGAAAATCTGGAAGTTAGACTCTAAAAGAGTTACGCCAGCCTATTAATTTAACGATGAATTTGAATATGTTCCTACTAAATGGTACATTGTTTGGGGACATCATTTTTCTTCGATAGCCGGTGCTGCTCCCATAATGGGTCCTATAGTTGCTGCTATTTGGGGTTGGTTGCCCGCTTTGTTTTGGATCATATTGGGCACAGTATTTATGGGAGCTGTCCATGACTTCGGTACTCTCGTAATTTCTCTCAGACATGAGGGTAGAGGAATTGCAGATTATCTCAAAGATCTGATGGGATTCAGAGCTTCACAATTGATGTATATAATTACATTCTTTGTTTTGATTCTACTCAGTGCAGTATTCATACACGTTATAGCTGTACTTCTCTCTGAATACCCAGCATCAGTGTGGTCTATTTGGATTGAAATTCCTTTGGCCATAATTATAGGATGTGTAATTCACTACAAGTTTAGAGTAAACATAGCTATAGGTACACTTGTAGCTGTGGTGATAATGTATGGTATGATTCTGGTTGGTATTCGTTATCCCTTAACTCTTTCTTATAATACCTGGGTAGTCATTCTACTCGCTTATATGTTAGTTGCTGCTCGTTTGCCTGTCTGGTTCTTGGTACAAGCGAGGGATTACATCAATTTCCACGAATTAATCATTGCTATGGGAATTCTTACCATAGCAATATTTGCGCTGGGTACTGGGGCACAGGTAGTTGCCCCAGCGGTGAGAGTCGCTCCTCAAGGTGCACCGCCTATCTGGCCGTTCGTAATGATAACCATTGCTTGTGGTGCTATATCGGGGTGGCATTCAATAGTAGGTAGTGAGACATCGTCCAAGCAAATCGAAAATGAACAAGATGCTAGACGTATTGGCTACGGTGCTATGCTTGGAGAAGGTTATCTATCAGTAATCGCTTTAATTACGGCGGTTGTGGGTTTAAGTGCGGTAAGCTATGTAAAATTCTATGGTGTTTGGGGTGAAGCTAAGTGGCCTGTAATTTGGGCTGAGGGAGGTTCAAACATACTGGGAGCTTTGCGTATACCAGGAACATTCGCGGGCGCATTTATGGCTGTAGTGGCTGTCAGCTTTGCTATGACAACATTGGATTCTGCAGGAAGATTCACGAGGATAGCTGTGGCAGAATGTGCTAAGACTTTCAATGCACCCAAAATATTTCAAAATAGAACCGTTTCCTTAATCCCCGGACTCGTGATAATCATACTTCTCATTTTTCCCTGGGCTAAAAAACTTCCATATGGTGTGACACTCTGGCCTCTTTTTGGTGCCACTAACCAAATTATGGCTGGGTTAGCATTGCTCGCGGCTGCGGTCTTTCTTATGATGTCAGGAAGGAAAACAAGATATTATATTATACCATTTATTATAATAATGGTGACCGGGATGACAGCTATGGGATATAACATAGTGAATACCTATGTTCCCAAGAGACAATGGCCTCTTGCTGTGATTGGAATCATAGTTTTGTTGTGCGCCATCGGGGTGCTCGTATTGGCTTATCAGGTATTTGTCAAAAAGGGAAAATCTAACTTAGGCAAGCAGTAAGAAAAAGAACAAGTTTTTTACTATTTTAGTTTATCACAGATTAAGGAGGCAGAGAAAAGGGCGTATCTTTTAGTAAATTCTGAAATTTGTGGATATCGAAGTACCTGAATAGTAAAATACAACAGTGCCAGATAGTATTGAGAGATATCCTCTTCTAAAAGGGTAACTTCATTGGCAATTTCCCTGATTTTTTGAACCATACGATAGATTTTTTCCATCCAGGGATTTTTTAAGGAAAAGCTAATTTGAGGAATTTGCTTAAATTCTTCAGGTTTTAACATTTCTTCTTCAAGTTTGAGCATACTTTCAAGCTCATTCCATCCTTTTAAATTAAAGCTTTCAAACTTAATTGTAGCTTCTAACTTAACCAAATCTTTTAAAATGTGTCCTTGATGAGTTTCGCTAAAATCAATAATCCAGATATTATTTTTATTATCCAGTAAAATATTTCTTAGATTAAGGTCTCCATGAACAATACTCTGATAAGAGGAAAACTTTTTATTCAGTCTTTCAGGGAAACTATTTTTAAGCACATAAAGGGGATTTATAAAATTCTTTTTTATTTTGGAAAACTTTACCCATTTTTCACTATCATCAATAGAAAGCTCTTCTTTAACACAATCAATAATAAGGGATAGATGCCCGGTAAAATTATATTCTTGATAAAGAGATAAATCACTATAAGTAGGCTGTCTATACCAGGGTTTTAGAATATTATGAAAAACTGTATTTAAGATAGGTAGAATCTCATTGATAGAATGAGAGCGGTAAAACTCATCAAAGGAAAAAATCTGAGGATCAGGTCCAGATAAACCTACAAAATTATAAGTCAGACCCCCTTCTTTTTTCTGCGTAACCCAATCAAATAAATTAGTGGCATTATTTAAGATAAATTTTTTAACATATTTTTCAAAGGCTTTTATTTCTCGTTGTATTTCTTCCAAACTTCCTATTTTCATCACCATAGGTATCTGTTTTCTACCCTGGTTATCCCAACTGGACACTCTAAAGACTCGAGAGCCACTAAAACCTCCTCCCAAGGGATAAAGTTCAATTTCTTTAGAATCGGCAAATAATTTTCGAGTAATCAAGGAATGCTCTTTACTTAATGGTTGTCCCTCACCTTCCATTTTAATTACAAGAGATTTCTCTTTTTTTCTATGAATTTCCTGAATGAAGAACAGTCCTATTAAGGCCTCACTTACAGTAGTTGCATCCAGAAGATGCCTTACATCCAAAAATTTTTCACTTTGAACAATTTTAGAAATCTCATTTTCCAGATCAGCACCTCTCAAGGAAATATCCTGAGAGGGAAAAATTATCCCATGATTATGGAGAAGATACTCTCGTCCTTTGATATTTAAAGGATGCAGATAAAAAAGAGAATTAAGAGCATCGTTATCATAGCCGGATAAATCAGCCTCAAGGTCTATCCCTATTCCTATTACCAGGGCAGTTATATTCTGATATTCAGGTTTATTCTGAGAAATATCCTCTATCCAATGCCAATCCTTGGTAGTCATCTTCTTGGAAGAGTTCAAAGATTTAAGTGGAATTTCCTTAATCCCCCCTGAGTAAAGCTCCTGTACTTTAGTCAGCATAACCAATCCCAGAACTCCTTTAAAATCCAGATAGTGTTCCCGGCAAATTCTAAATAGGTTACTGTATAGATTACCTATTTCTATTCCCCTTTTTCGATCTTTTGTCTCCAGGGCTACTATCTGGTTAAATTCTCCCTTTAAAGCTACATCAAAAAGATAATTCCCAATAATTTTTTGCTTGCTTTTTCTGACAATGAGAAAATCTGGAGTGTCTGGATTTTTAATGGGAAGCCAGGCAATGATCCCTTTGAGACTAATCATCTCCCCCATTACCTCAAGACAGTTCTGGATATTCTTTCCCAAAGCTCCCAATCCTATTGAATACTCATTCCCTGAAAATGATTTTAAATAAACATCATCCTTGCTGCATCGAGCGTGCAAAATATCTGAGATATTTCCGGATAACTCCAGATAGGTGGGAAATTCTTTTCCTGAAAGAAAGGTATAAACTCCACCATCTATTTTATGCTTGGGTAATTTATCCCATTGAGAAATGATTTTCTCGCTTTTTTTTAGCTTAGCTAACTCACTTAAAGCTTCTTCAAGGTTTGCTTTAATACTAAAAACATCGGTAAGACCGGTAATTTCCAGGACCTGCAAGGGAAGAGAGGATAAAGAAGCTAATTTCAAATTTCCTCCTTCCTTTTTTAATTTTTTATGAAGTGAGAGGATAACTCTTATACCTGCACTACTTAAATAATCAACTTGCTGAAAATCAATTATTAGAGTCTTTGATTTTGGAATGGTAACCTGAATAAGTTCGTTTTCTAACTCTTTGGCACCCAATCCATCAAGACGACCTTTTAAAAATAGAACCGGAATATTTTTAATAAATTTAGAGATAATTTCCATTTTTCCCTCCGTTAAAAATCTTAATTTTAATGTCCGAACTGTTAATGAGCCTCAATAGGGATAAAAGATAAAGAAGAGCAAGCACAGAGCAAATAATATCCATGCTGCAGGATACACCTCTCTAAATTTCCCTCCAGCCAGTTTGCAAAGGGGGAATAGCACAAAACCCCCACATAATCCAACACCTATATTATAGGTGAAACTCATTAGTGCTATCACTGCAAATGCAGGTATAACTTCAGTATAGTCCTTGAAATTGATTTTAGTTATAGGACTCATCATAAGCAGTCCAACTATGATTAAAGCCGGTGCTGTAGCTGCTGCTGGAATTGCTGCAAAAAAGGGAGAAAAGAACAACCCTAAAAGAAATAAGGCTGCTACTACCAGAGCTGTTAATCCGGTTCGACCACCTTCTTCAGTACCAGCAGCGGACTCAATATATGTCCCAGTAGTTGTTGTGCCTAACAATGCTCCAAAGACAGTGGCTAAGGCATCAGCTAACATTGGTTTCTCAATCTCTGGCAAATTCCCTGTCTTGTCCAAAAAACCTGCCTTGACAGAAACACCTATAAGTGTGCCCATAGTATCTAAGAAATCCATAGTAAACATAGTTAGAATTACAGCGAAAAAGCCCCAGTTAAGCGCTCCCAGAATATCCAACTTCAGAAAAATTGGGCCTAAGCTTGGAGGTAAAGAAACCCACCGCTCTGGAGCTTTATCAACCCCGATAACAAAGCCAACCAAAGAGGTAACGACAATGCCAATCAAAAGTGCTCCTTTAACTTTCCTGATTAGCAGTATACTAATAAGTAGAAAACCAAAGAGAGCTAATAAAACTGCCCTGTTAGTTAAATTTCCTAAATGTACTGGTGCACCTTCAACTCCTAAAGTTACTATACCAGAATTGACCAATCCAATAAAGGCTATAAACAGACCAATACCCACAGCAAAACTGTATTTTAGACAAGCAGGTACAGCTTGGCTCATTATTTTCCTGGCCCCACTGAGAGTTAGGACGGTAAAAATTACCCCACCAATGAATACTGCTCCTATCGCTGTTTGCCAGGAATAACCCAGAACTTTGCAAACAGTATAAGCAACAAAGGCATTTTCTCCCATATAGGGTGCAATGGCAAAGGGTCTTTTAGCATAAAGCCCCATAATTAGTGTCCCAAAAGCGGCTGAGATTATGGTTGCTACCATAGAGGCTTGAAAGGGAATGCCGGCTGCTTGGAGAATAGCAGGGTTGACCACGATTATGTAAGCCATGGTCATAAAGGTTACTACTCCTGCTCTTATCTCTGTTCTAAGGTTGGTATTATTAGCAGTTAACTTGAAATACCTATCTGCAAGATTGCTTAGCGTCATACCTCAATCTCCAACTATGTATGAGTAGTCTGCTTAATTATAAAAAGATGCGTCAGGGAAAGATCCCTATGAAATCTCTCCCTGACATTGGTCAGATAGGTTATAAAGAAGTCAAAGTGATTTTAACGGTGAATGTCCTTCTGAATATCCTGATCTATAATTTCATCTATAGAATTTATTTTACTTTTAAATAATCCCAGTTTTTTCCATAACTCATCCTTTTTAGCAATCAGATTAACAGAGATTTTCTTAAGCTCAAGAACCATAGTTTCAGTAGCATAAGCTTTTTTTCTGTCCTTAAGGGAGATAGCTGATTTTTTAAACTCATTTACAAAATACTCTAGTTGCTCAAAATTATCCCTGGCCATCTTCTTCTCATTCTCATTGCCTGTCTCTAAAAAGCAGATTATTCGCCAGGCAAATTGCTGATGTTCACATTCTATTCCATTCATCGCTCTAACTAATTTCTTGAGTTCAGGATCGTAGGCTCGAGAGTAAAGGTCAAACTCTATTGCCTCATCTATGTAATCATCGAGCTTATTTATTGTCTGAATGAACCTTCTTTGCAAATTACAATAAATCTGATTTAAACTGATTATCTCAAAAATTAAAGGTTTTAGCTCCAGATAAACCCCTTTCACCTTAGCGATATCTTCTTTATCCTCCGGGCCTGTCACTGCTGTCTCATAGCCTTTGATGCACATCTCGAAGTCATCCATATCTTCCATTAAATTATCATAGTAAAGTGGCTCTAAAGTTTTCAGATAAGATAACATATTAAATCCTATCTCGTGAATTTCAATCTCAACCATCTGGATAATTCGAGAGGGGTTATATATCTTACCCTCGGGCAGTATTAAGCGATCAATATCCGCTCCCCGGGCTAAGGTTATAGTATTTCCAGATAGCCCAAACAGGATAAAAACAACTAATCCTGTTACCAGTCGCCTAACAGTAGTTTTGCTTGGCACACTCATTTTTTCCTCCTCCTTGTCTTGTAAGTAATGTCAAAAGTTAACCACAGAGAAATCATTGAATATCAATAAATTGTGAAGCTTTTGATTATCTTTCCTCTGCGATCTCCTATGATAATCATCTCTTTATTCTTTCTACATTAATTGTAATAAGTAAAGAGGTTTTTTGCCCTTCACATATTACTTCTCACATCTTATATTCCCTCTGTGCACCCTGTGGTTTCATATTTTTTCATGGAGAATTCTGAAAAATTAGTTTACTTTTAGATTTGACTATAGCGGCTCACTTAATCGTTGGGATCAGAAGTTAAATAAGGGATATAGTCAACATATCCGATAAAAAGAGTTGGGTCAGGTTCAGGACTTCCCCACCAATTGTTATTAGCCATAACAGTTTCTCCTAAGTTATGCTCTATAGCAGCATTTTTATTGTCATAAATGGAGTTATATCCTTCTGATCCTAAGGAGCCACCACCTATATCTACCTCAATAGTGCCACCTTTTTTATCTATGTAAATGCCCCTGGCAGTACCAAATTCAGTTGCAAGAGCAATAATATTCTTGGAAACAGTGATGTAGTCTTTTGAGCCATCATTAGCTTCTATATTGATGCCATACATATTACCAGTGTCAAAATCGGTAATAGTGTTTCCTGAAATAATAACGGTATTCTCAGTTTCATCAAGAGCGTCTTTCCCCGCGGTGTACACACTTATACCACACCCTTTTGTCATATTCCAAAAATCACTAATAGTATTTTCTGAGATAGTGAAAGTATTAGTTGAGGCATCAAGACCTGATACAAGAATGCCCTCCATCCCGAACTTCCGAGAAAAATCACTTATAGTATTCTCTGAGATAGTGGCAACATTGGTTGAGTCATTCCAACCCGTTATGTAAATGCCAACTGCCGATTCAGCAGTAAAATCACTGAGGGCATTCTCTGAAATACTGATAGTGTTGACTGAACTGTCATAGCCTTCCACTTTGATGCCATAGGCAAAATCACCAAAAATAGTTCCTTTCATAGTATTTCTTGCGATATTAATGGTATTGACTGAATCATCGGAATTTCTAATATAGATACCATATGGCATACTCAGATTCCAGGGGCCAGTAACAATACGAGCTATAGTATTTTCTAAAATGTTAATGGCATTGGTTGAGCTGCCACTATTTTCAAGGTGGATGCCGTACGCCTTTGCTTCGATAGCACTACAAGTGGCCGAAATAGTACTCTCTGAAATATTAATGGCATTGGTTGAGCTACCACTATTTTCAAGGTGGATGCCGTATGCCGTAGATTCCTCACCACTACCAACAGCTCCAATGGAATTACCTAAGATAGTAATATTGTTAGCTGAACCATCACTTCCAAGATAAATACCATATGCATCACCATTGTAGTTTTCACTGCTAATATTGTTATGAATAATACTCACTGTGCCTGGATTATTTCCGTAAATACCACCACTTACTTCAGGACCATGATTTTGTATCTGACATCCCATAACAGTATTATTCCATCCAAGGCTAATAACATTTCCTGTGCCACCCCCATCTATTACAGGATATCCATCGCCACCTAAACCCAAATACTTATAGCCCTCTCCCCAAAGAGTTACACTGTCAGCAAGAGTGTAATTTCCCGTATAGCCAGTAGCTGTCCCATCACCTTCTTTAACATATATCCATACCCCTTCTCCGTATAAAGGGTCATCATTAAATGCTTCATCTAAGGTGTTATGAGGATGACTTAATGAGCCATCTTCATCTCCATCATTAGAGTTATCAACAAAGATCATATCATGAAGCTTTTTCTCTTTTATGTTTTCAGAGGTTATAATATCTATATCTCTTACTACCATATCTGTCATTCTCTCTTTTAGTTTTCTTACCTCCTTACCAATTTTTAAAGAATCTTTCCAACCGGCAAAGGGACTTTTACCTTTAAAGATGTTTCCTATTTCAAAAGGAAGCATTACGCACGCTTTTACAAAAGTGTCATTTCCAAAAACATCATCATTTTTTATCTCTACATTAAGCATTAAAGCAGGCAATGGCCTTATTTCTATTCCTGCCTTTGTACCTTTAACATCCTGGCCAAGTTTTGAATTGTACCAATAACCACCCCCGTATATCCTTGTCTCTATGAAATCACTGATTTTAGGGACTAAAAAACCTATCTCAGCATCAAAACCTCTTAATGCCTCTTCATAATTTTCGTATTTTAAAAGGCTTCTTTCACCAAATTTATAAAAATCTTCACCTTCAATATGTTTTTCACCGCTAATAGGATGATAATAGTTTGCTCTAAAATCTATCCATTTGGATAACGCCTCAAGACCACAGCCCAGTTGATAATAACGAAAACTATTTTCACTATACCGGGTATCGTAGAAAAGGTTAGCACCTAAAATCCATTTCTCATCTAAAAGCCTACGATAGCCAAATCCAAGATTCTCCTCATCAGTATGAACATTGCTTACCATTGCCTTAAGATTTAAGAATACTAAAGATTTTTCATTACCATATAAAGGTGTCAGGTAATCAGTATAGAACAGTGTCTTGCCACTGCCACTTCTCAGACCAGGTCTTAACTGAGCAGTCCATTCATCAGAGCTGTCTTTAGCAAAAACATTAGTCAGTGAAAATAAAACAAAAAACACAACAACCAATAAAACCAAATTTACTTTTTTCATCTTCATCCTCCGATATTTATTTTTTTTAATACCCCTGATTATTTCTTATTTTTATTAGAATACAGCAAATAAGTGTTTTGTCAACCGCTCTACTAAATTGACACTACTATTTTTATATGGTAGTATAACTTCTATAAAAGAGGGGAAAATAAAACATTAATGCCGTCAGATAACAAGGAAAAGCTATGATTGAGAAACAGTCTAATTCATTTGAAAAAAAATACTTTAAAGAGGTTCTTTTTACCGAATTGCAAATAAAGAAAAGAATGGGAGAAATGGCCTTTGAAATCGCTCGGGATTGCCGGGAAAAGGAAGTGGTTATTGTGGGAATACTTAAGGGTAGTTTTATGTTTTTTTCCGACCTTGTCAAACTGCTCTATATTCACGATATTCACCCCTATATTGATTTTATGATACTCTCCAGCTATGGTTCTTCTACTACCTCTTCAGGAAAAGTTAAATTAGATAGAGATATCACTACGCCCCTGAAAGGAAAACGAGTTCTTCTAATTGATGATATCCTGGATACAGGGCGAACTCTTTCCTTTGCTAAACTTCATCTTTTTAGGTGCCATCCCGAGGGAATAAAAACCTGTGTCTTTTTGGACAAACCCTCAAGACGAGTAGCTAAGATTAAGGCAGATTACTGTTGTTTTGAAATAGAAGATTGGTTTGTAGTAGGCTATGGACTTGACTGGAATAATCGCTTCCGTGATCTACCTTATGTAGCAGTACTTGATGAGGCAAATCTGCCTCCCGGATAACTAATCCCAGATTTTGAGTTTGACAAAATACCAGAAGATGGCTACAATACACTTGAGATACTTTGGGATTGCTATGATCCAAATAAGAGATACCTTGATGAGCGGCATCTTATCCAACCAGCCGCGGAACAATCATCCTCTCATCTATACAAATTACAGATAAGAAGGTTCCGGAGTTTGTGCCGGGGAAAGATTTGGGGGAGAAGGTGAAGTGAAAAGAGAGTGGTTTTTTTATGGAATGGAAAAATGGGTCAAAATAATATTATAGATAAATTATTGAATCTTATTGATGAGAAACAAAACCCATGTATAGTGGGTTTGGACCCTATAATAGAGCAGATACCAGAAAGTGTAAAGAAAAATAAGAAGGATTATGACAATCCCTTTGAAGTTGTTCGGGATACATTCATAGAGTTTAACAAGCTGATAATAAATTCTGTGGCCGATATTGTTCCTGCTGTGAAACTACAAATGGCTTTTTATGAGCAATACGGAAGTGCAGGACTCAGGGTTTTTGAAGAAACAGTTAAATATGCAAGGAACAAAGGCTTAATAGTAATAGAAGATGCAAAAAGAAATGATATAGGAAGTACGGCTAAAGCGTATGCAGAAGGGCATCTCGGAAAGGTGTCAATCATTAATGGTACCCGTTTACCTTCCCTGAATGTTGATCTAATAACTATAAATCCGTATTTGGGTAGTGATGGAATAAATCCTTTTCTAAATATTTGTAGAGAATATGGCAAGGGTATATTTATTTTAGTTAAGACATCTAATCCATCTTCTGGGGAAATACAAGATAAAATGATAGGTGAGGGTGAGACAGTTTGTCAAAGAATCGCCAGATATATTGATAAAATAGGGAAAAGATTAATAGGAGAAAGAGGATATTCGTCTATTGGAGCAGTTGTAGGAGCAACCTATCCCCAGGAAGCAACAAGATTGAGGCAGATTATGCCAGGAAATATTTTCTTAGTTCCTGGGTATGGGGCTCAAGGTGGGAGGGCAGAGGATGTAGTTCATTGTTTCAATAATGATGGTTACGGTGCTATAGTTAGTTCTTCCAGAGGTATTATATTTGCTTACCACAAAGAACCCTATAAGAGTAAATTTAGGCCCGAAGAATTTTATTTGGCATCTCGACAGGCAGCAATAGATATGAGAGATGATATATTGAATGCTTTGAAGCAAAATAATAAATTACCAGACTGGTAAATTTTCTCAGAACTACTCATCTGTTATTTGACGAGGAGATAATGTACTGGGAATGAAAAAGATACATAAAATTATCTTAATTTCTCCAACTGCTACCAAACCGGGTTTTATCTCAAAGTTCTTTCGATTTCCACCCTTAAACCTGGCATTATTAGCTGCCTTAGCTCCTGAGTATGAATACACAATAATCGATGAAAATATAGATGGTGTCGATTATAAGTCAGAAGAAATACAAAAGGCAGATGTGATTGGTTTAACTGTAATGACAGCTCAGGCTCAGCGAGCTTATGAACTTGCCGATAGATTTAGAAGGATGGGTAAAACCGTTATCATGGGTGGCATGCATGTCAGCGCTCTACCAGAGGAGGCACTGAAGCACTGTGATGCTGTTGTAGTTGGCGAGGCAGAAGGAATTTGGCCTGAACTTTTGAAGCACCACGAGGCAGGTGAACTCCACAAAATCTATAAAAATAAAGAATTACCAGATCTATCTGATTTGCCTATTCCTCGCAGAAACCTTCTCAAACGAAAAAACTATCTTGGTTTTAATACACTTCATGTTTCCAGAGGGTGCCCGTTTAATTGTTCTTTTTGTGCAGTAAGTAAATTTTTTGGTACAAGATACCGGCTTAGACCCGTTAAAGAGGTTGTAAAAGAAATTGAAACTATGATAAAGGCCGATAAAATCAGTTTCTGGTGGAAGATTATAGGAAAACTCTGGAATAAAGTCGCCGCCATTCCCTTTGCCTTTCTTGATGATAATATCTTCGTTCAAAAAGAGTACGCTGAGGAGCTATTTAGAGCTCTGGTACCCTTAAAAATATTCTGGGGGAGTCAGGCAAGTATCAATATAGCCAGGCCAGAGAATGAGGCTTTATTAAAACTTGCAGCTAAGAGTGGGTGCCGATTCCTGTTTGTTGGTTTTGAAAGTATCGATCAGTCTTCTCTCAGTGAGGTAGGTAAAAAGATCAATAAACCCGAGACATATGCACAGGCTGTGAAGCTCTTTCATAACTGTGGAATTACTGTCCTGGGAGCCTTTGTGTTTGGTTTTGACGCTGAAGATAAAACTATTTTCAAACGCACGATAGATTTTGTCAAGGATATAAAGTTGGATTTAGCTCAATTTACGGTGCTCACTCCTTTGCCAGGTACCCGACTGATGGAAAAATTAAAGAAAGAGAACAGAATGGTAGATGAAAACTGGTCGCGGTACAGTTTTAGAACTGCTGTTTTTGAACCTCTCGGGATGTCAGGTGAAGAGCTGACAAGAGGAAAAGAATGGGCCTGGCAAGAATTTTACTCCTGGTCATCAATTTTGAGAAGGCTTCCTCCGTTGACTGATTTGTCAAGGCTTCTCGTCTATACAATTTCTAACATCGCCTATCGTATTTTTCGGAGGTCAAATGACCAGGAGAAAAGCTATAAGCTATTATCTAAAACAGATATCCCAGGCAAAATCTGAGCCTGCACAGGTTTATTCACCCATGTCTTTTGCATCTCGGCTTGCCACTTTTTCGCCATACTGATTTTGTTAGAAGTCTCCCTATAGGTGTCAGCGGAGATGTTTGGGAAAATCATAGGTGGAGATGAATATTATATAAAATTAGTAACTATTCAGGCACCCTGTACTAACTTCAGCCCATAATTCGGCGATCTATCAAAGCTCTCCACTAGGAGCCTGGTGATAAACCCCAATATTGTAGAGGTCCGATTTATCGGACCTCTTAGCAAAGCAGGTTTCATAAATGAAACCGCTACAGAAAGCCACTTTATCACCAGTCTCCTATGTAGGGGAGGCTAATATCATTTTTCTTTTTTCCTCTCCCCTTTGTGGGAAAGGCATCTATCATTTTTCTTTTTTCCTCTCCCTTGATGGGAGAGGATTAAGGTGAGGGTGAATTAAAATCAGGTAAGGGGGATATTTAGCCTCCCAATTGTTTATCAACTCTTGCTTGACAGAGAGCGATTAGCCTCACCCTTACCCATAAGTGGGTTGTTTGGAATTTTGGT
>JAUWJJ010000154.1 GCA_030607765.1 Candidatus Aerophobota bacterium | reverse complement strand
TCCCCCATACAGCCAATCTAAAAAGACATGAGGAGAGGCAATTCCTCCACGCCCTAAAGGGCGTGGTTTTCTTGCCTAAAATTTTATGAATAAATTTAAAGCCGGGTTTGTAACTTTAATAGGAAAACCTAATGTAGGTAAGTCGACTCTTTTAAACAAATTGGTGGGAGAAAAAATTGCTATTATCTCCTCTCACCCCCAAACTACTCGAAACATTATTAAGGGAATAGTAACCTTTGAGGAAGCTCAAATAATTTTTCTGGATACTCCGGGAATAGTGAAAGTTAGTCAAGCAAAAACCCCGATGGATAAAAAAGTAATTGAGAGAGCCTTTAAAACATTGGAAGGGGTGGATGTGGCAGCATTTATAGCTGGTCCAGAGGAAGCATCCTCTGAGGATATCTTCGTTATAAATAACTTAAAAGGATTAAAAAATCCCGTTTTGCTGATTATAAACAAAATAGATAAAATAAAAAAGCCTCTCTTAGAGCCTCTTATTGAATCTTACCGGGATATATTTCCCTTTAAACAGATAATCCCTATATCGGCAAAAAACGGAACAAATCTGTCCATTTTAGTAGGAGAGTTGATTAGATATCTTCCTGTCCATCCCCCTTACTACCCTTCGGATTTATTTACTGACCAGGCTGAAAACATTTTAGTGGCCGAGCTAATAAGAGAAAAAGTATTTGCCTTAACTCATCAAGATGTACCATATTCAGTGCTGGTTAAAGTTAAACAAATTGAGGAAAGAAAAAAAGACTTAATCTATATCAATGCTGCTATTTATACAGAGTACTCCTCGCAAAAAGGTATTCTCATTGGCAAGTCGGGAGGGATGATAAAAGAAATAGGAAAGTTAGCTAGAAAGGATATAGAAGAGCGCTTGGGCTGTCGGATTTATTTGGACCTCCGGGTTGGGGTAAAAAAGAAATGGCGCAAGCGAAAGGAATCTTTAAGAGAATTAGAATACGGAATGTAATGTTTCATAACTCGCCTCGCGGGTGTTCTTCCAAATCTAAAAAAACCATAAAATAACCTACAGTATCACTAAATTATCGCGATGGATAACCTCATCGAAGTATTTATACCCCAGAAGCCCCTCGATAAATGAGCTTTTTACTCCCTTTATTCTCTCCAGATCTTTTGATGAGTAATAGACAATACCCCGGGCAAATTCTAAGTTATTCTCATCTAACAAACTTACTGAATCTCCAGCTTGAAACCTGCCCTGTACTTGTTTTATTCCCACAGGAAGGAGGCTTCCTCCTTCCTCTATTAGAGCCTTTTTAGCCCCATTATCCACTACGATTTTCCCTCCCGAGCGGGTTCCATAAGCTATCCATTTTTTTCTGGAGGCGAGTCGATGAACAGGAGAGGAGAATTAGGTTCCTAAACTTTCCCCGGAAAATAACCTCTCTAAAAACTTTTCCTTATCCCCTCCAAGAATCACTGGAATACCTGAGCGAGTAGCTATTTTAGCTGCATTAATTTTTGTCTTCATCCCCCCTACCCTACCCTCTACACAGCTTCCCTGAGCCATTTTTTCTATTTGTTTGGTTATAAGGGAAATCTCGGGAAGAAGTTTTGCCTGGGAGTTTTTCTTGGGATCAGATGTGTATAATCCCTTTATATCAGATATAATTATCAGTAAATCTGCATCAACCAATCCGGCTACCAAAGCCGAAAGAGTATCGTTATCTCCAAATTTTATCTCCTCCACAGCTACAGTGTCATTCTCGTTTACTACAGGAACAACCCCGAATTTAAGCAATGCGAGCAGGGTATTACGAGCATTTAAATAGGTAGAACGGCGGGATAGATCCTGAGCACTTAAAAGGACCTGACCTGTATAAAGTTTGTATTTTTGAAAAAATTCAGAGTAAAGATTCATTAATTGGGTTTGACCTACGCTGGCTAAAGCCTGCTTGGAAGGAAGAACTCCTGAATCATTTTCTATTTTTAGCTTTCTTTTCCCCAGACCAATAGCTCCCGAACTTACCAGAATTACCTCCCTGTTTTCCCTTTTAAGATGAGCAATCTCATCTATTAACTCCTCTATAAAGGGGAAATTCGGGCCCTCTGGAGTTAATAAGAGACTACTTCCTACCTTTATAACCAATCTTTGAGCATTATTAATAATTTTTTCTCTTTTTATTCTTACCTCTCCTGTAATCATTCAGCCGCGGATGGACACCGATATTTTTTTATTATTATTATATAAAGTAATGGTTTAGTTTTCAAAAAGGATTTTGGCAAATCCCTGCGGAAAACGACCTTGCCATGATAGATCCTCTTCTTGATCCAATTGCCACCCCCACCTCAACCCTCCCCTTAATCCCTTCCCACAAGGGGAGGGGAAAAAAGGAAAATAATACTGGCCAACCTCGTCTTTATCCCTCAAATGTAGTTCAGGTCTTTAGACCTGATGAATTTAGGCAAATATCATGTAGTTCAGGTCTTTAGACCTGACAATAGGCAGACCTGAAGGTCTGCACTACATTTCTACAAAGGACAAGGAAAACCCCTTACCTATTTTTGTAAAAATGGGATATAAAGCTATTCTAAGGTAATCTTGGTAATTATTATTCAAATTGCTGAATCTGAATTTATCTACGTAAATCAGCGGCTAAATAGTCAGCAGTTTCTTTAATTAGTTCTCTTAATCCTTCACCTCTTATAGCACAAATAGGAAGCAAAGAAAGATGCTGTTTGTTCAATTCTTCCTTAAATCTTAAAAATCTCATCCTTGCTCCTGATAGGTCCATTTTATTGGCTACTACTAATTGAGGTTTTTTTAACAAACCTGGATTATAATTTTCAAGTTCCTTGTTTATCATTTGAAACCTAAGGATAGGATCAAGAGAAGATGGATTTCCCACATCAACTAAATGGATAAGAATTTTGCATCTCTCAATGTGTCGTAAAAACCTATCTCCCAGTCCTTTTCCAAGGTAAGCACCTTCAATTAAGCCTGGTAGATCAGCAGCAACAAAGGATTTTATTTCATCCACTCTTACTATCCCTATATATGGCCTTAAAGTAGTAAAGGGATAAGAGGCTACTTTGGGATGAGCATTGGATATTTTAGAAAGAAGAGTTGATTTACCAGCATTGGGAGCTCCAATTATTCCAACATCGGCTATTAGTTTTAGCTCTAAGCTCAGGCACTTTTCCTCACTTTCCTCGCCTTCCTCTGTTTCTCGGGGAGCCCGATGAGTGGAGGATTTAAACTGAGCATTTCCCCTACCTCCTTTTCCTCCTCGAGCTACCACCAGCTCATCTTTTTCTTCCTTTAAGTCAGCAAGCATTTCTCCTTTTTCATCTTTTACTAAAGTTCCCGGCGGTACCTCAAGAGAAATATCTTCTCCTTTTTTGCCATGTTTGTCTTTACCCTTTCCATGCCCTCCCTTGTCAGCTCGAAAATGATGCTGGTAATGAAAAAAAATCAGAGTGGATAATTTTTTATCTACCTTTAAAATTACACTGCCTCCATCTCCTCCATCTCCTCCATCAGGGCCACCCCGAGGAACTCCTCTCTCCCGGCGAAAACTCATACATCCATTGCCTCCATTGCCTCCTTTAGCCCATATTTTAACCTCATCAAAAAAGGATACAGGGAAGGTTTTTCTCTTGTTACTTTTTTGCACCATCTTTTCCTTTAAACTTCTTCTCTTAGCTATAAACACACCCACAGTACTGCTGATGGTAAAAACCCGGCTTTCTGGATAACTCCTGATTTCGTCTCCATTCTTCAGTGTATTTTCTAATTTTTATTATATCCTCAATTCCTTTTTCTGTAAAGGAGCATTTAAATCTACCTTTTTGTACTATCTCCACGACTTTTTAGTTAAAAATTAAGTAATTATTCAGCCACAGATGGACGCTGATATTTTTTTATTACTATCATATAAAGGCGAAGGGCAAAAGACGTAGGACTAAAGGTTACCAAGTTCATTATAAACTTCATAAAAACCTCTAAGAATAATTTTAGCAAAACAAATATAGGGGTCAGGTCTCCACCTTCCTCACATAAAATTCAGGGAAATCGAAGCCCAAAATCAGGGATTTCCTGATAGACGCGGGAATAGTTAAAACTATAATATTTAAATAAGGTAATAGTTTAGATTTCCTAAAATTCTTGTTTTCTCTGGCAATTGTAGCTGCCCAATTCATTGGGCGAATTTAATGCGCCGATAAATCGGCAAGCTACAGC
>JAUWJJ010000212.1 GCA_030607765.1 Candidatus Aerophobota bacterium | reverse complement strand
TTTTCCATCTATCTCATATGTTCCTTTTTTTACAATCTTAAAAAATTCGAAGTTTTCCTGGCTAAATTTTTCATCGATAGCTTCTTCTTCCATCTTTCCTTTTGCCGCTTTATAATCATTGTTATATCTCATAAACTCCATCAATTTAGGTCCGGCCAAAACTTTTGCATAATGACTATCCTCTCCTATTTTTTTATAGAGTGTCTGAGTCGCCTGATTTACCTGATTCCCGTAATAGGCTATTCTCTCCTTGTTGAGCCCTGGAAAGTTACAAAGCAAATAAATAATAATCATTACCGGAATAACTATGAGTATAATTCTGCTAATAAATAGCCATAGTCTTTCCAGGCACCTGCGTCCCACTCCCCCGGGTGTAGGCACGTGATAGGGAGGCATCTCCAGAATAAAGGGTGCGGACTCCTTCCTTTTAAGAATGGTGAGAGATAGGATTTTGCTTACGGTAAGAGCGATGATAAGGGTAATTGTAGCTATAAAAAACATGACCAAACCTTTATAGGCGGCAAAAAACATACCAATGAGAAGTACATAAAATGGGATTTTAGCCAGGCAGTTCATAAGAGGTACAATCAGGATGGTTGCCAGACGAGCCTTCTCATCTTTTATACCACGGCAGGCCATAACCCCTGGAATGGCACACCCACCTACATATACTCCACCTAATACCAGAGGTAAAACAGACTGCCCATGAAGACCAAAATACCTGAAAACACGATCCAGGATAAAAGCCATTCGGGCCATATAACCTGTATCCTCCAGGATAGCTATTAAAGCAAATAAAATCACAAAGATAGGCACATAGTTTAGCACTGCTATAATTCCATCAATGACTCCTAAAGGCATTGAACGAAGAAATGAATCAAAAACAAATCCTTCAGAGGGAAGGATTGAGGTTATAAAATTTCGAAATGCGGCTAGCAAAGGCCAGGTATAATTGGTAAGTCTATAACCTTGAACTATGCTGAGCCAGTACATAAGATAGATAGTTATAAGTAAAATTACAGGACCTGTAAACCTATTGCAAACAACCTGATCAATTCTATCTGTCAAAGTCCTGCGAGGCTCTTTTTTCTTCTTGATACAGTGTTTTACAATTTTCTCCGCAGTCTCATAATATTGCTGAGCAATGAATTTTTCCGCAGCTTCCCCATAGTGCGCCAGAAACTTATTTCTTTCCCGGGCAACATAGCTTAAAATATCTTCTTCTTTTTTGGATTGTTCTCTCATTCTTATTTACTCTCCTTATTTATTAATACCCAAATACTTTTTCACTAACTTCCGGGCTTCATCATCATTCCCCAGCAACTTCACAGCCAGCCAACGGGTGGAATAATGTTTTGGAAGGTTTAGATCCTCTGAGAACTTTTTCTCTAAAGAACTCAGGGTAGGCTCCAGTGCCTTCCCATAATCAATACGAAAAGGAGACTGATGAGAGTTCGCATTTTTGTAAGTAGCCCGGATGGCTTCGCGAAGCTCCCTTTTTCCTTTACCTTTGTTGGCGATAGTGGGAACTACACTCGCCCTAATCTGCTGGCTTAATTCATTGGTATTAATCTGGAAGCCACGCCTTTGGGCTACATCTATCATATTTAAAGCAATGACCAGAGGAGTATTCATTTCCATGAGCTGAAAGGTTAAATAAAGATTTCGTTCCAGATTAGAAGCATCCACTATATCAAGCACCAGAGCAGGGTTTCCATGGAGAAGGAAATCCCTGGCTATACGCTCTTCCAAACTATAAGAAGTAAGACTGTAAGTTCCTGGGAGATCGACTAAAACCACCTTATCATCTTTATAATGGTAGATTCCAGTCTTTTTTTCTACAGTTATACCGGGGTAGTTAGCTACGAATTGTCGGGCTCCGGTAAGCATATTGAAAACAGTGGACTTACCTGAATTGGGTTGACCAGCCACCGCCACCAATATTTCGTTAGACTTCTTACTCATAATAGAGTCACCTCCACGCCTCTTGCCTCAGAATGACGGATACCGACATGATACCCCTTTAGTAAAAGATCGACTGGATCTACACGGGGTGCATTACGAATAACTTTTATCTTTGTTTCGGGAATAAATCCCATATCGAGCAGCCGCTGTCCAGTAACACCCCCTATATTTACTTTCGCCACACAACACTCCTGCCCAGGTTTTAGTTCATCTAAAGTCATCGTTTGTTCCTCCTTTCTGGTTACTTTGGCTAACCATAATTTTACGGGCTATTCCTTGTCCAATAGCCAAACGACTCTCCTTAACAGCGATAAGAAATGGACCGGGAGCCCCGCGTTTAATCACTTCAATTTCCGATCCTGCATTCAATCCCATATCAATCAGATGCTGCCTTAAACCTCTTCCAGCCATTATAGAAACAATCTTTACTTTCTGGCCAGGCCAAGCCATAGCCAGCGGTATGATTTTTAATTGGTCCATCGTTTCTCCTTGTTCACAACAAAATACATCGGGAACAAATCCCTATGAGATCCCCTTTTGCTTTTAAGACACACCCTCATTTTATTTAGTCTTCCGTCTCTTCCTTTAAGTAAATTTCTAATATATATAATTGTGATTGCGAAACAGTTGCAGTTGTATTTTAAAAAAAAATTATCCCTCTGCCTTACCCTATCACTCTTTACAATATCCTCTAATTTCTTGCAAGATCATTATTCCCACAGGAGTAATTTTAATCCCTTTATTTTCAGATAATCTTTAAATTTATTTTCTACAGTTATGATTTTAATTGAATCTCAATTGCAGTTCATTATATATCTATCTTTTACTTTGTCAAGGGGAGGAAAATTGTAAAACCTCCTCTTGACCCTTTTATTCTTATCCTTTCTCTTTTTAAGAAGAAAATTTAACTTCATCATAGAACACTGTATTAACAATAGTAACCCTATTCAGC
>JAUWJJ010000046.1 GCA_030607765.1 Candidatus Aerophobota bacterium | reverse complement strand
GAAACTCACGGTTGCATTGCTTATTTTGATCAATTAAGCAAGCTTACCATCCTGTCTCCCCATCAGGCTCCTCATACGGTTCGTCAGGAGCTGGCCAGAATCTTAGATTTACCTTTATCTAAAATAAGAGTAGTTAGAACACCTGTAGGAGGTGGTTTCGGTCAGAGACTCGTTACTGATATGAAAGAACCAGTAGCGACTATTCTTTCTCGTCTTACTGGAAGAGCGGTAAAAATTGTTAATACCCGAGAAGAGGAATTTTCTACGGCACGGACAAGATATCCTTACATCATTTATTTGAAAACAGGCGTTTGCAAAGACGGAAGAATTTTAGTCCGTCAGGCTAAAGTGACTGTGGACAACGGTGCTTATAATGATAAAGGACCATCTACATTAAATTACGCTGGAGAGTGTTTTTCCGTTTTGTATAATGTGCCTCATATTAAATATGATGGTTGCGGAGTTTATACTAATAGACAGTTTGGAACAGCTTTTCGTGGATTTGGGAATCCCCAGGTTCATTTTGCTATGGAAAGTCAGTTAGATGCTATTGCTAAGAAGCTAAATGTAGACCCCAAAGAACTACGTCTAAGAAATGCTAATAAGCCGGGAGATGTGGCAGCTTCTGGTTCTAAGATTACCAGTTGTGGGCTTATAGATTGCATCAATGAAGCTGCGCAGAGGTCTGGTTGGAAAGAAAAAAGAGCAAAACCCACTTATCTTGGAGATGGAAGGTATAGAGGAATTGGTATGGCTGCTATGATTCATACAGGGGGAGGGGGAAGATTTTATGGCTATGCTGCTACAGATACTTTTATTAAAATTTCTGAGGATGGGAAAGTAACAGTAATCTCCCCAGCTCCGGAAATTGGCCAGGGAGCAACAATGGTAATAGCTCAAATAACGGCTGAAGTCCTGGGTATAGAACCAGAGGGAATCACGGTAATCAATGATGATACAGAGATTATTCCCTATGATCTGGGAGCCTGGGGGAGCAGAACTTCTTTTGTTTGTGGTAATGCTGCTAAGTCTGCTGCAGAAGAAGTAAAAAAAGAAGTAATGATAGTAGCGGGAAAAATGCTGGATAAAAATCCTGAGGCTCTAAAGGCAAAAGAGGGAAAAATTTTTGTTAAAGCTCATCCTGAGTTAGCTGTTTCTTTTAAGGAAGTAGTTGAATTTGCCATAAATAAGTTAGGTCATCCCTTTTCTGGAAAGGGACGTTATTGGGACTCTTTGGCTCCTCAGGTAAGTCTTGATAAAAAGTATGGGTCTCATATACCTACCTTTGCTTTTGCCTGTCAGGTAGTAGAAGTAGAAGTAGATGCTTTAACCGGTCAGGTAAAGATAATTAAAGTAACCGCAGCCCATGATACAGGACGAACCATTAATCCTTTAATGGCAGAGGGACAAATAGAGGGGGCGGTACTTCAGGGATTAGGTTATGCTCTTTCTGAGGAGTGTGTGGAACAAGAAGGGCATCTTCTTAATCCTAATTTTGCCGATTATAAAATCTGGACGGCATTGGATGCTCCCCCTTATGAAGTAATTCTGGTAGAAAGTATTGATCCGGACGGGCCTTTTGGGGCAAAGGGAATTGGAGAGTCGGGATTGGTTCCTATGCCTGCAGCTGTAGCTAATGCTATTTATCATGCTACAGGTGTAAGATTTAAACAACTTCCCTTAAATCAAGAAAGGATATTTTTTGGATTGAAGCAAGCTAAAAGATGATTAATAGATTTTCTTTTACTAAAACAAACAGCTAAAGATAAAAAAACTGTAATAGTTTAGATTTCCTAAAATTCTTGTTTTCTCTGGCAATTGTAGCCGCACCCTTTAGGGTGCGTATAAACGCAGGCTCTGAGCCTCGCGACTACAAATAATACCATAACCTGTAGTAGTCAAGCTTGCTTGACGTAATAGTTTAGATTTACCATTTACTAAAAAGTTGTAACTACAGAATTTAGAAGCTGCAAGGAGAAAGTGATGTTGAGAAAGTTAAAAAAATTTGATTATTTTAAACCTTCTACATTATCTGAGGCCTTAACCCTGTTAAATAGATGCGATGGACAGGCAAAAATTCTTGCCGGTGGCACTGACCTTTTAGTGGGAATGAAAGAAAAAGAACTCTCTCCTCGTTATATAATTGATATTAAAGCAATCTCTGGACTAAACTGCATTAATTATGACCCTAAGCAAGGATTAACTATAGGGGCATTAACTACTATTCGCACTGTGGAGAGCTCTCCTTTAGTTAAAAAAAACTACCCCTTTCTTTCCCATACTGCAGGACTACTTGGTTCTGTCCAGGGGAGAAACAAAGCTACTATTGGTGGTAATTTGTGTAACGCTGCTCCCTCTGCAGAAACTGCTCCCTCCCTGCTTTGCCTCGATGCTAAGGTAAAAATAGCATCATTAAAAGGAAAAAGAGTTATTTCTTTGGAAGATTTTTTCCAGGGACCAGGAGTAACTGCTTTAGATAAAGAAATTCTTACTGAGATACAACTTCCTCCTTGCAGGAAAAAAGGTATATATATAAAACACAGCCCACGCAGAGCCATGGATGTTGCTGTGGTAGGAGTAGCAGTGGCAGTTACTGAAGATAAAGAAAAGGGAGAGTGGGAAGATGTAAGAATTGCTCTTGGAGCAGTAGCTCCTATCCCTCTTCGAGCCAGGGAAGCAGAAGAAATTCTAACAGGCAAAAAGCTGAACTTTGAGTTAATAAAAAGAGCAGCTAAGCTTGCAAAAAAAACAGCAAGTCCTATTTTTGATGTGCGTGCCTCTGGCGAGTATCGACGGGAAATGGTGGGTGTTTTAGTTCAAAGGGCATTAGAGCATCTTTCTGGATTATCAAAAGGGAATCTCTCTTGAAGAGGACCAGATTATTAATTCTTATGATAGGAGTTTACCATTCGCTTAATTAAAGATAAACAAGGCTTCAATTGATTGAACTGGAGGAACATTAATGAGAAAAACCCTGCATTTAAAAGTAAATGGTGAGGAATACCAGCTAAAAGTTGAGCCACAGGAAATTTTACTGGATGTAATTAGAGATAAGCTCAATCTTACCGGGACAAAAAGGGGTTGTGATAGCGGAGATTGTGGGGCCTGTACTATCATTATGGATGGCAAAGCTGTTAATTCCTGTCTGGTGTTGGCATTAGAAGCAGATGGAAAAGAGATTCTTACCATTGAGGGCCTGGCAAAAAAGGGGCAGCTTCATCCCCTTCAAAAAGCTTTTGTTGAATACGGGGCTATTCAATGTGGATATTGTACTCCAGGGATGATTATGTCAGCTAAAGCCTTACTTGATGAAAACCCTGATCCTACAGAGGAAGAAATAAGCAAAGCTATTGCCGGAAATTTATGCCGCTGCACCGGGTATGTTAAAATTGTTCAGGCTATTAAGGCTGTCGCAGATAAACTAAATACTTAGCTATTTAAATGAAGAAAGTGAGACGAATAATTATAGCTATTAGTGGAGCAAGTGGGGCAATTTATGGAATTAGATTATTAGAAGCTTTGAGAGAAAAAAGAGTAGAGACTCACCTAATCTTAAGTGAATGGGCTTATGTTACTATCAAAATAGAGACTAATTATTTACTAGAAGAGGTTAAAAAATTGGCAAGTTGCTCTTACTCTGCGAAAGATTTAACTGCTTCCCTTGCCAGTGGTTCTTTTTCAATTCAAGGAATGGTTATTATTCCCTGTAGCATGAAAACTTTGGCTGCTATTGCTTGCGGGTATGTGGACAACTTAATTTCCCGGGCTGCTGATATAACAATAAAAGAAGGTAGAAAGCTTGTTTTGGTTCCTCGGGAGACCCCTTTAAATGCTATCCACCTGGAAAATATGCTTAAACTTTCCAGGTTAGGTGCAGTTATTCTACCTCCCATGCCAGCCTTTTATGTAAAACCTTCTACCATTGATGATTTAGTCAATCATACCATTGGTAAGGTTATGGATCAGTTAGGTATCGATAATAACCTTTATCAAAGATGGAAATAATCCTTACTTACTGGGAAACTAAACCATATCAAATCAATGTAATGGTAGTAGAATCAGGGAATGAGTTAATGGCAATTGTAGAAGGGAAAAATCCAGTTTTGGGTTAAGATTTAGGTAAGAAGACTTTTCTTATTTTAAAATTTAGAGGAATAAGAATATGGTAGAAGGAGAATGCATTAGAAAAGTAAAAGAAAAGTTTGTCAAAGTTCTTAGCGGTTACAATTTTAAACAAGAAAAAATAAAAATTAAGGCAAAGTCACTTACTTCCCAACAGGCTATCGGAAACCCCCAAGAAAATGATTATCCTCTTCTCAAAGGCAAAAGCAGATTATGCAAGCACAATTCAAAGATTCCTTTGGTCAGGCGTTTACAGATATGTACGGAGATTATGAGGGAACTTTATCCCAAATTATGGAGATGAAACTTAACGATAACTTTAGACAGGCAATATTTATCTCTACTTTAAACGCTGTGTTAAGACATTTAAAAATAGTTGATAAAACTGTGCATTGTAAAGATAACGAGCCAAAAGAGTGTAGTAAGAAATTAGCCCTCTACCTTAAAAAAAATTTTACCAGACCTAAAATAGCAATTGTAGGATTTCAACCCAGAATGGTTGAGACCCTGACAGATTGTTTTCCAGTAAAGGTAACAGACCTTGATTGTGATAATGTAGGGAAAGAAAAATTCGGGATTAAAATCCAGGGTGCTGATAAAACCGGCGAAAATCTTAAATGGTGCGATGTAGCCCTGGTAACAGGAACCACTATAGTAAATAATACTATTGATAAGATGTTAAGTTGCAAGAATGTAATTTTTTATGGGGTAACGATTAGAGGAGCAGCTACGTTGCTGGGATTAAACCAATTTTGTCCCTTAGGAAAATAAATCACAATTTTGCAGTGAATAAATAATAATGAAAACAAAAAAGATTCCGATAGAAAAGGCTGAAGGAATAAGGTTAGCTCATGATGTGACTAAGATTGTTCCTGGTAAATTTAAAGGGCCAGTTTTTAAAAAAGGACATTTAATTAAAAAGGAAGATATCCCCGAATTTTTATCCTCAGGCAGAAAGCATGTTTATGTTCTTGAGTTATCCAGGGAAGAAATTCATGAAGATGAGGCAGGAGTTCGTTTGGCAAGGGCAGAGGCTGGTTTTGGAATAAAACTAATAGGCCCGAGGGAAGGAAGAGTGAATTTAATTGCAGAAATTAACGGCCTGCTTCAGGTTAACAAAGAATTATTAAAAAAAATAAACTCAATTGATGGGGTCATATTATCCACCTTACATAATTTTATGCCCTGCACTTCTGGTATGCTTGTTGGGGGAACTAAAATTATCCCTTTGGCTATAAAAAAGAATAAAATAAAAAAAATAGAAGACCTTTGCAAAAAAGAAGGACCAGCAATAAGTATTGTTCCCTTTAAAGAGTATGAGATTGGAGTGATAATTACCGGTAATGAAATATTTGAAGAACGTGTAAAAGACAAATTTGGAAGTATTCTTCGTAAAAAAATTGAAGCTTTGGGCTCGCACATTTTAGCTAAAGTGGTATCTCCTGATGATGAGAAAATCATAGCAAAAAACATGATAAATTTAAAAAAGGAGGGTGCTCAGCTGATATTGATTACTGGAGGAATGTCAGTTGATCCGGATGATATTACTCTGGCCAGTATTAAATCAGTAGGGGCGAATATAGAATCTTACGGTAGTCCTGTTCTTCCAGGAGCAATGTTTTTATTAGCTTATTGGGATAAAATACCCGTTTTGGGAGTTCCTGCCTGTGCAATATTTTATCAGCGAACCGTCTTAGATATTATTTTGCCCCGAATTTTAACAGGAATGAAAGTTACAAAAAAAGATATTGTTAAGTTAGGACAGGGAGGGTTATGTTTAAATTGCTCTTCTTGCACTTATCCTAAGTGCTATTTTGGGAAAGGGGAGTAAGAATAAAATGTTATCCGGGATTCTCCTGGCAGCGGGTGAATCAAAAAGAATGGGCAGTCTGAAAGCACTTTTGCCTTTGTCCTCTAAAGAATATGAAAAAGAAGATACTTTTTTCTCTATCATTCTAAAAAATCTTCATTTTGCTTGTGATGAAATAATATTAGTCTTAGGATACCAGGCTAATTTGATTAAAAGGGAAGTAGCCCTTTTAAATTTAAAGGTGAGGATTGTTGTTAACCAGGAATATGAAAAAGGGCAACTTTCTTCTCTAAGAGCAGCAATAAGAAAAGTTTCACCAAATTGTAAAGGAATTTTATTAGCTTTAGTAGATCATCCTTTGGTAAAAAAAGAAACTTACCAGCTCTTAAGAGCTAAAGCTTTCCAGGAGAAAGATAAAATTATTATTCCTACTTATAAGGGAAAGAATGGTCATCCGGTGATTTTTAGTTCTTTATTTTTACCAGAGTTAATGAAGGCTCCTTTGGATCAAGGGGCAAGGTATGTGGTTAGAAACCATACTGAAAAAATTATATTTTTACCTGTAGAAGATGAGGGAGTAATTTTTAACATAGATACCCCAGAGAAATACAATAAATTTTGTTCTCATTAAGGTTTAAGAAGGTTAAATTATGAGTATTTTTAAGGACATTCATAGGCTGCTTTCCCAGGATAAAGCTTTAGTCCTGGCAACAATAGTAGCTACTTGGGGAAGTACACCACGGGTAGCTGGAGTCATGATGATGGTTAACTCTGATGGAAGTACTACAGGAACTGTTGGAGGAGGAAATACAGAAAAATTGATAACTGAGGATGCAATCTTAACTTTGCGTGAAGGCCGTCCTGTATTAAAGAATTATACTCTTAGGAAAGGAGGAAATACCGGAATGATCTGTGGTGGAAAGATGAGAGTATTTATTGAGCCTATCCGGGAGGGAAAAGATTTGTTTGAACTTTTGGATAATGAGTCTCGCTCAGGAAGAGCATCTGTTTTATCTACAGTAATTTCGGGTAAAGAGATTTTTCCATCTTTTATTGGTAAAAAAATACTGACAACTTCTGATGGCACTGCCATGGGAAGCCTGGGAATAGAAAAAATAGATAAATTAGTGGTTTCAGAAGCCTTAAAAGCTATTAAAAAAGGCTCTCCCAGTTTAAAAATTTACCCCTTCGAAGAGACCAAAAAAAAGGAAGTTGCCATTTTTATTAATGTTATCCCAGGAGAGGTAAATTTAATCATTGCCGGGGGAGGACATATAGCTAAGCCCCTCTCAGAGATAGCAAGGGTGTTAGGATTTAATGTAGCTATAGTGGATGACCGCAAAGAATATGCTAACAAATTCCGTTTTCCTTTAGCTGATAAGATTATCTGTGGAGATTTTAAAAAGGTATTTTCTAACCTTACTTTTAATGAAAACTCTAATGTAGTTGTAGTTACCCATGGCCACAGGTATGATGAAGAGGTTTTAGAAGAGGTGTTAAGATCAAAAGCTGCTTATATTGGGTGTATTGGTAGTAAGATAAAAGCTAAGCAAACTTTACAGTACTTAAAAAGTGCTGGATACTCAGAAGAAGATATAAAGCGAGTTCATATTCCTGTGGGGTTAGATATTGGAGCCAAAACACCAGCAGAAATATCCTTAAGTATTTTAGCAGAGATAGTCAAAGAAAGAAGAAAGTAGTAAGAAAAAGTAATAGTTTAGATTTCCTAAAATTCTTGTTTTCTCTGGCAATTGTAGCTGCCCAATTCATTGGGCGAATTTAATGCGCCGATAAATCGGCAAGCTACCATGGAATTCAGCAAAGTAAACTTTACCACTACAAATAATATCATAATCTGTAGTGGTCAAGCTTGCTTG
>JAUWJJ010000131.1 GCA_030607765.1 Candidatus Aerophobota bacterium | reverse complement strand
GAAGCTCAATATACCCTGAAATTTTAATAAGAGATGAAAGCAAATGCAGTTTATCAAAAAGAAATATTTCTATTTTTTCTGGCCATCTTTTTTATCTTAACTGCCACTTCTCTTCAGGCCGAAGAACAGAGTATCCAGGTAATCCCAACAGGACCGGAATTAATTGAAACTGAGCCACGACAGGTGCTAACTACGAGCTTCCGAGTAACCAATGCTGCTACGGAAAAACGAGAATTTATCGGCTCTGTAAAACTTCCTGAAGGATGGCAACTTATAACACAGGAGTTCCCCTTTGAATTGAGTCCAGATGAAAGTGATGTAATGCTGGTGAGCTTCTTTATTCCTCAGGGAGTATTAGCTGGTAGTTATGAGATTAGGTATACCGTTAAAGACCAAAAAGTTCCCTTTATTAGTGATTGGTGCAGTATTACCGTGGAGGTTCTTCCTGTCACTGGATTAGAATTAAAATTATTGGAAGCCCCAGAATATGTAATTGCCGGAGAAGAATATCAATCCCGCTTTATACTTGTAAACCAAAATAATGTGGTAACTACTTTTAGTCTGGAGATTAAGAGCCAGAATGACTATCCTGCTACTGTGGATCTAACAAAATTCCAACTTAAACCTGGAGAATCAAGAACTATCATCGTAACTGTCCAGACAGATGTCAGGATAAAGAAAAAAATAATGCATCATCTCCAATTGACGGTGAGGACGCTTGATTTAAAGGGAGAGCAATTATGTCAAACAGCAACTAGTTCAGTAGAAATTATCCCCAGGATAAGCGGTGTAGAGGATCCTTTTCACAGATTACCGGTGAGGATAAGACTACGAGGGGAAATGGAAGATGGCGAAGAAAAGGAATATGGTTTCCAATCCCAGATTTCTGTTTTGGGGACCCTGGATGAAGAAAAAACTAAGCATGTTGATTTTCTCTTCAAGACGTCAGCTATCCAGGATAAAACAATTTTCAGTGAACAGAACAAATACTGCCTGAGTTACCGCGGGATGAAGTATGGAATTTATCTTGGCGATAGGTACTATTCTCTTTCACCTCTGACTGAATCTTCCCATTATGGTCGCGGGATTGAGGGAAAACTGAATTTAAATTATCTCACTATAAAAGCCTACTATGAAGAAAATCCCTGGATTGAACCCAGGCAAGAGGCTACCGCTATTCATCTCAGCTATCTCTTAAGAGAGAACTATAAGCTAAATATAAACTATTTAAAGAAAAGAAAAGAATTTACCGATGAGAAAATCCTCAGTTTGCAAGGGATATTTAAGCCTTCCAAAAATATTGATCTTGATCTGGAGTTTGGAAAAGGGCTAAATCTAAATGGTTCGGGGAAAAACGATAAAGCTTATCGACTAAAAGTTATTGGTCATTATAACTGGATTTCATATCGCCTGGGAATTATTCACGCAGGCTCTGATTATCCTGGCAACTACAGCGATATGGATTCAATGTCAGGCGGTATAGCCCTTCTTTTATGGAAGGACATCAGGTTAAATACCTCCTACTATGAGGAAAAGAAAAATCTTGGGCCTAACCTCGATCTTTACCCGATACCACAGGAGAAGCTCTATCAATTAGGCTTGAACTACAGATTCAAAACTAATACCAACCTTTCTTTTTATTATAGAAACTATAAGCGGGAGGACCTTCTTTCTGAGCCTACTTTTAACTATCAGGAGGAGACCTATAAAATTGGCTTCGGGCATAACTTTGAAAAGTTAAGTATTTCCACCTCTTTTGAAGGGGGGAAAAAGCAAGATAGACTAACTGACCAAAGTTATGAGCTGACGAAATATGACATCTTTGCCTTTTTTAGACCAAGTGAAAAGCAATCTTACAGTGGTTATCTTCAATTCTTTAATGATGGTAGTGCTACTAAGGAACATCAGCATAAAATAACCGGGGGAGTGAAGGCCTCCTTTCAATTGCAAGAGAGAACCTTTATCTATCTTAATTTCCAGAGAAGTGAGCACCAAGAATTTTCCTCTGAAAATCGCGACAACTTTGAGATAAGATTGAGCCACTTACTGGTTAATAATAATAAATTTTCCATATGCGGACAACATACCTCCTATAGAAATTCAGATCGCAAAGATAAAACTACCTTCATGCTTGACTACGCTATTCCCTTTGGGTTAGCAGTAAGTCGGAAGAAAAGCATTGGCATAGTCAAAGGGCACCTCTATGATGCTGAAAGTGGGAAGGGAATTGCTGATGTTATTATCAGAGTTGATGGAGCTACTGCTGTAACTGATAGGGAGGGTAATTTTATTTTTCCTTTTCTAAAACCAGGTGAACATTATTTAAGAGTGGATAAAGCAAAGATTGGTCTGAACAAAATTACAATTCAGAAAATTCCTCTGAAAGTAAATGTTGAAGGGGGTAAAGAGACCCAGGTTGAGATAGGTGTAACTCGAAGTGCCCGGCTTAGTGGTCAAATTATGGTTTATCGGTTTCTAAGCGAGAGAATCTTTATAGAGGAAGGTGAGAGAGATACCAACGTTGAAAGGGCTCAGGATGGCAATGGTGAAAAATTTGTTAAGTCACACGGCCTGGCAAACACCCTTGTAGAACTTACCAATGGATTGGAAATAAAAAGACGGATTACAGATAGAAAAGGAAATTTCAGGTTTGAGGAACTGCGTCCGGGCAAATGGACCCTTAAAGTTTATAGTAATAATTTACCTCAGTATCACTATTTAGAAGAAGATACCTTTGAGTTTGATTTGAAACCCGGGGATGACAAAGAAATACTGATAAAAGTTTTACCCAAGAGACGTCTTATCCGCATCATCGAGGAAGGTGAAATTTTACTGGAGGAGGAAAAGTGAAGTAATGGAATGGGGTATATCTAGCCAGTTCCTCTACTTCAAAAAAAATAAAATGAGTATTAAAGTAGTTTCTGTAGGTGAGTTATTGGTAGAGATAATGAGGGAAAAGATAGACCAACCCCTGGATAAAGCAGGAACTTTTGTTGGTCCTTTTCCCAGTGGAGCCCCGGCTATATTTGTTGATGCAATAGCAAAATTAGGAATGCAAAGTGGAATTATTGGTAGTGTGGGGAAAGATGATTTTGGAAAGCTAATTTTGGAAAGGTTAAAGCAAGATGGTGTTGATACAACTTATGTTTGTTCTTCAAAAGATTATACCACAGGGGTAGCCTTTGTTACCTATTTCAACAATGGAACCCGTAAATTCATTTACCATTTGCCCCAGGCAGCATCAGGAAGGATTAGCCTAAATCAGATTGATAAGAGCTACTTAGCAGGAGTAAAGTATCTGCATATAATGGGATCAACTCTATCCATAAACGAGCAATGTCAAAGAGCTTGCTATAAAGCCGTAGAAATAGTTAAAAGTGCCGGAGGCAAAATTAGCTTTGATCCCAATCTTCGCCCGGAACTGTTAAGTGTGGAAAAGATAAGGCAGATTTGTCAGCCTGTTCTTTCTTCCTGTGAGCTTATTTTACCCAGTGAGGATGAGGCTAAGATGCTCACAAATACTAAAGATACTCTCACTGCCTGCCAAGAATTGCTAAACTATGGCCCAGAAATTGTTATTTTAAAACGGGGAGCAAAAGGATCAGTTGTAGTGACTCCTGATGAGAAAATAGAGGTTCCCTCTTTCAAGGTAAAAGAGGTAGACCCTACCGGTGCTGGGGATTGTTTTGATGCTGGAATAGTTGTGGGGATGCTAAAAGGCTGGAACTTAAAAAAAATAGCTAAATTTGCCAATGCAGTGGGAGCTCTAACTGTAACTAAAAAAGGGCCAATGGAGGGAACTCCCAGCTTAAAGCAGGTAAACCACTTATTAGCTGGTAGAAAATAAGAAAATTCTAATATTACAGATTATCCAGCTTTTCTTTTACCAGTTTGAGGTCCTCTTGAAATATACTTTTCCAGTGTGCCCTGTAGATACAGGCAGCAGGATGAAATGTAGGAATAACTACTGTGGTATTGTTAAATTGATAAACTTTTCCTCGCAGGTGAGTGATGCTCTGGGTAGTATTTAAAAGAACCTGGGTGGAAAATTTACCCAGAGTGCAGATAATCCTGGGATTAATAATTTTTATCTGTCGCTGAAGGTAAGGAAGGCAAGCAGAAATTTCTTCAGGGTTGGGGTCTCGATTGCCAGGAGGACGGCATTTAATAACATTGGCAATGTAAACCTCATCCTCAGGAATACCTTCTTTCTTAAGATTTTCCCTTAAGAGTTTACCTGCTGCTCCCACAAAAGGCTTTCCCTTTAAATCTTCATCTTTTCCTGGAGCTTCTCCTACTAACATCAATGGTGATTGAGGATTCCCTTCCCCAAAAACTATATTTGTTCTGGTTTTATATAAACTACAGAGCTGACAGTTTTTCATATTCTGATAAAAATTTTGCAGGGAAACTTGAGAATTTTCTTTTTCTCTTTTTTCCGCCATCCCTCTTTTTTCCTCAAGGTAGTGGCGAAAAAGCCTTACAATTTCTAAGTATTCAGAAATTAAATCTTTCATAAAAATTTAGGCAAAGAAACTACGGCCTTTAGGGCGTGGAGGAATTGCCTCTCCTCCTTTCTATAAGCAATGTTCCAGCACTCTCGATGAGAGTAAGCTCTTTCACTTTTGCACAAGTATATACTTGTGTTCCATCAATTTTTCTTAGGTTAAAATATACTGATTTCCTTCTACCAAAAACAAAACATTCGATACCATTCCATAATACCTTATCATATCTTTGAAAAACCTGAATTAATCTCTTAG
>JAUWJJ010000006.1 GCA_030607765.1 Candidatus Aerophobota bacterium | reverse complement strand
GATGGATGTTAAGATTGGGAAAGACACCAAGGTCTTAGGACTCTTCTATGGTTCTCATGTTCCATATTACCTGGATATGCCTCCTGAGGTACCCCGCCTGGCAGATATGACCGAGGTGGCCATCAATATTCTCAAACAGAACCCCAACGGTTTCTTCCTTATGATAGAAGCAGCTCGGATCGATCATGCCTGTCATGCCAATGACCCTGCTGGCGCAATTGGTGATACGGAGGATCTTGATAATGCAGTTAAAGTAGGAATGACTTTCCTGATGGATGATCCGGATACCCTTATCTTCGTTGGTGGAGACCACGAGTGCGGTGGTATGGCCCTGGGTATTGGGAAAGATTACTTTATGGTGCCTGATGTGATTTTGAATTGTACAAAGACCTTTGAGTGGTTGTCCAGTGAATTTTCAAAGAATCCGGATAATGCATTAGCTCTCATATCCGAGTATGCTGGAATCACTGACTTCTCTGATGAGGAAATCAAGGCCATAGAGGCTGCTGCCGCCAAAGTTAAGGCTAAAGAGAAAAGTCCTAACACAGGTAGCAATCCGAACTGGTTGGGTTATGTCTTCTCCAATATAATAAGCAAACGCGCACGTATAGGATGGACATCTTACTCCCATACGGCACACCCGGTAATGGTCACGGCTACTGGAATTGGAAGTGAAACTTTCGGGGGATGGTACGATATAACCGACACAGGCAAGAAAGTGGCCGACTTGTGGGGAATAACTTTAAGAAGCTGGCCGGTAAAGTAATAAAAGACGTGTGATTTTAAAAAATACGGGGGTAATCTTCCTGAAGGTTATCCCCGTGAGTTTTTTAGCGCAAGTATATCATGAAAAAGATGAGAAAGCTTATTAGAAGGTTAGTAACTAAGGATACCATATTTGTAATAGTGGTACTTGTTGTTTCTGCCTGCCTCTTTCTGTTTATAGATCCCAAAAAACCGGAAGAAGTTACCGTTACCGCACGGATAACTCAATTGGAGGACAACACCGACATCTTAGCAGGTTGGATGAAAGTAGGAGGTCAGGAAATTACTGCCAGGATTCTCTCGGGCCCTTATCGGGGGCAGGATATTACTGTATTAAACTCTCTGACGGGCAACCTTTTGCTGGATAGATATGTTAAAGTGGGAAATAGAGTCATCTTCACACTTGATATTGAAAATGGAAAGATCCGGGGAGCAGAATTAGTAGATTATGATCGGCAAAGCTGGTACCTCATTATGCTGGCCATCTTTGCTGGACTTCTCATCCTCTTTGCCCGATACACCGGGGTTAAGGCATTTGTCTCTTTTATTTTCACGGCAGTTGTTTTAATAAAGATTGGCATTCCTTCAATCTTAGGAGGATATGATCCTCTCTTTATATTAGTGTTTTTTGCCATTCTCTTTGGTACAGTTACTCTTCTTTTAGTGGGAGGGTTTAGTATCAGAGCTCTTTCTGCCATCATTGGTCTTACCATTGGCATAATTCTCTCCGGCGGGCTTGTTGTTCTGGCCGGTGAGGGGATGCGTATGTATGGAATCGTCTCGGAGATGACGATGACACTTCTCTTTTCTGGATACTCTCATCTTAACATGGACAGGATATTCTGGGGAGCAGTGATCTTAGGGGCATCGGGAGCTATGGTAGATATTTCTATAAGTGTGGCAACTTCAGTGAGAGAGGTGGTCAAAGCTAATCCCTCTCTCAGTGCCTGGCGACTCATCCATTCAGGGTTTGAGGTGGGGCGGGCAGCACTGGGCACTATGGTTACCACTCTTCTCCTGGCCTATTTTGGCTGCAGTTTTTTTCTTTTCTTAGTATTTACCGCCAAGATGACTCAACTTATGCGTATCTTAAATTACAGTTATATTTCGGCTGAGATCCTGCGCACTTTAGCCGGAAGTATTGGCATGGTTATGATAGCTCCGATAACGGCAGTGATAGCAGGATTACTCTACCATCGAGCTTATGGTTCCGAGAGAAGAAGAGAGCTGACATCTGAAACTGGGGGGGCAGTTGATGAAGGAAAATAAGATGAGGAAGAAATTTAGGGACAGGGTCTTGAACCGGGATACCATCTTTGTGGCAGCAGTACTCATCATCTCTATCTGTCTTTTTCTCTTTACTGGCCAAAAAAAGGAGGAAGGCTCAACTCCCGTTATGGCTCGAGTGGTTCAAATGGAAGACCATACCAATATGATAGGCCTCATAAGAATGGGAAAGCAAAAGGTGACTGCCAGGATTCTTTCCCGAGATTACCAAGGACAAGAAATCACGATGGTCAACAACCTGATAGGATACATCTTGATCGATCGTTATGTTAAAGTAGGAGATAAAGCCCTTTTTATGCTTGATATTGAAAATGGAAAGATCCAGAGAGCAAAACTGGTAGATTATGATAGGCAAAGCTGGCAGCTCATTATGCTGGTCATTTTTGCTGGACTTCTCATCCTCTTTGCCCGATACACCGGGGTTAAGGCATTTGTCTCTTTTATTTTCACGGTGGTTGTTCTGCTAAAAATTGTATTACCCTCTGTCCTTAAAGGGTATGATCCTCTTTTTGTATGTGCTTCTGCAGCTATTTTATTTGGCACAGTTACTCTTCTTTTAGTGGGAGGGTTTAGTATCAGAGCTTTTGCTGGCATTATTGGCCTTATCATTGGCTTAATTCTTTCAACCGGGCTTACCGTTCTGTTCAGTGAGAGCATGGATCTGAGGGGGATGACCTGTGAATATGCCGTTTTCCTACTACAGTCCGGGTATGGAGGAATTGACCTGACCAGAATACTCATTGGATCAATTATACTGGGGTCATCGGGAGCTATGGTAGACATTACCATTGATGTAGCAACCGCCGTGAGAGAGGTAGCCAAAGCTAATCCCGCCCTCAGTGCCTGGCGACTCATCCATTCAGGGTTTGAGGTGGGGCGGGCAGCACTGGGCACTATGGTTACCACTCTTCTCTTGGCCTATTTTGGCGTCAGCATCTTCCTTGTTCTGATATTCGCTGCTAAGGATACTTCCTTAACTCGCTTCTTGAATATTCAAGTGGTCTCGCACGAGATTCTGCGGACTTTAGCCGGAAGTATTGGCATGGTTATGATAGCTCCAATAACAGCAGTGATAGCAGGATTGCTCTACCATCGAGCTTATGGCTCACCAATAAAAATTGCCACAAATCCCAAGACAAAGCAGTAATTGATGGAAAAAAAAGTAGTGAGAGTTTTAGTTGATGCCACCAGCGGCCTTACTGTTTCAATAGAACAAAAGGTAAAAAGGGGGCAGGTAGTGGGCCGCCTCCCTGATGGCTCATCGGTAACCTCGCCAGTCTCGGGGATAGTGAAGGCCTGTACATTTGATGCTGATAAGCACCTCCTCTGTCTATTTATAGAAAAGGAATCCCCATCTGGCACAAATTCCAGTTAACAGCCTACCTGTTTTCTTATCTTAATTTTTAGTAATAGGTAAGTTTTCCTAAAAAATGGAGAGGTTGCTCATTTGTCATTGCGAGTTGTAGCTTGCCGATTTATCGGCGCATTAAATTCGCCCAATGAATTGGGCAGTTGTAAACGCAGGCTTTAGCCTGCGTTTATACGTACCCTAAAGGGTGCGGCTACCTTTTAGAAAAGCTAAACTATTACAATTTTTAAAAGGTCAAGGTGCCTCTTAATGTGAGTTGAAACCTCTCCATAGTGATCTTCCTCATTTTGGAATAAAGTTTTATAAATTTGATCCCTGAAAAGAAAGTTTCCCTCCTTATCCTTTGCGCATAAAACAGAGCCATAGGTTATATGAATGAGCTGGCGAGAATCTATCTTTTTAAAAAGGTTCTCCAGCTTATCATCGGCTAATTTATCTATATTGGGAATACGAGAGATATCAGTGGTTACATGATAAGAGGATCTATCCTTTTCAAAATTTTCAAGAGCAAAGTGGTGAATTTTTCTGTAAAGAGAGGGATTTTTCCTTGCTATGACTTTTATTGCCTCAAGATAGCTTGTTCCAGCAGTTTTAATATGGAAAAGACCTCCTGTTTTTTCGGCAAAACTCGGGTATACTGAGAACTTATCACTTCCCGAGTGAAGGGATAACTTATATCCACCAAATACCTTTGCTATGGCTGTATGTAAGGAAAGTTCCTGAGCAAATTCCTTTACATTTCCAATGTAATCTATACCCTTTTGCCAATCTCCCACAAAGCGAAGAGCAAGATTTTGAAAATTTACTTTATTTTTTTGAAGCTCCTGAGCAATAAGTATATGAGCTAAAGGCGAGGTGGGAGTAGAAGTTTCATCTACAGAAACCTCAAAGTCAAAATCACTCCCTTTGTAATCACTTAAAAATTTATAACACTTTATGGTATGCTTTAGAGCTTCAAAATAAATGAGAATAACATCTCGCAGAGATTTTTCATCAAACTTTAGTGTTTGACCGGCTATATTATAAGTTTTACCCAGATATCGGTTCTCTAACTCTTTTTTCCCTGATAACGCGTTGTAAAGCTTATTTTTTTCTTTCTCACTTAATTTAAAAATATCATCTCTTACAAAGCCAGAGGGATCTACGGTAAACATAGTGTATCCACAATCCACAGCCTTTCTTAAATCCTCAATCCTCTTTACATGATCAGCATCTGCCCCAAATTTCCCCTCGTATCCAGCTTCAAAGCATCCCCAGCTCGCATCATCTAAAACATCCTGTAGACTTCTTCCTGTTCGGCTATTCTCCCTGATAGACTGCTGAGCTAAAACAGGAAAGATACCCTTATCTTTAAATGTCTGAATATGAGCAGGAGTTGCTATTCCCAATCTATCTCCTGTGCCAAAAGATGCCCTTTTACTACAAACAGAAGGGGATAAATAAGGAAAAATTTCTCGTAACAGGTTAAGATTGTAGTGATTTACATAGGCTATTTTTAAAGCTAACTTTATCTCGTTCAAGGACTCACCTTCAAACCTCTCACAGATCTCGAGATTACCAGCCACTACCAGATATTTTTCTTTATCATTTTTTACCATAAAGAAAAAATTATCTTCTTTTGACTTTATAGAAGAGGAATAGGTTTTATACTTATCAGCGTATATTTTAGAAAATAATTGCAAAATAATCTGTTTATCCATTAAATTCTCCCTCTAAATTAAAGAGTAATGTCAAAAATATGTTACATAAAGGTGAAAAATTCAGGTAAGTCTCTTAAAACGCAACCATAGAAAAAGCTTTCTCGCCACTTTTAGGTATATGACCAGGTTTTTTCACTTCTTTCATTTTAACTGCATTCTCAGGGCACGTACTCGCACATAAACCACACCCCCAACACATGTTATGATTAATATGTAATTTTCCTTCTCTTTTAGTTATTCCTCCAAATACACATTTTTTAACGCAAACCAAATCTTTACAATGGGTGCACTTTTCCTTATCAAAAGTCGCCATATATCTACTTTTTGCAGAAGCTGCTTTTTTACCATAATAAATGATCGATCTTAGAAATGAACAACAACATGGACAACAATTACAAATTACATCTGGAGTATCAGAATTAATAGTTTGATGGACTAGTCCAAGGTTCTCGCATTTCCCTATTAGTTTAAAAGCTTCCTTAAGGGATATCTGGCGTCCTATGCCTCTGAATATAACATAGTCTGCCAAATCGTTCAATGAAATGCACGTTTCTAAAGGATTACTACATCTTCTCTCCCTTACTCTACAGGCACATCTCTGCACTGCAATTCTTCTTGCATTTTTTAATATTTGAGAAACACTCTCATAAGGTATAACTCTTGTACCTCTTATAACTTCCTCAATGGGTAAAACTCTAAATGTATTATCTGCTTGATACATATAAACATGCTCTTCGTTCCAATATTTCTTCCAAATATCGAAGAATTCATCTCCATATTTATCATACCTGGGATCAAATAAAATACTATCCATAAGTATTCCCACATCTGCAAAACAATATTGAGGCCCATCGCTTGTGTATTTTTCAACCCAGATAAATCCTCTCATATATAAATCATTCAATGCATTAGCAGTCTCTTTTTCATTCAGGTTCAATAATTTTGCTACATTTTTAGGATTATCAGGTAAACTTAGAAGAACTTCTAAATCTTCCTCAGTAGTAATTTTTTCAAATATAAGTGGTAAATATTTAGATTTAGCAACGGAGGAATTGGGTACCATACAAGAATATTTCTTTAAAACTTCCTTTATTAACTTTGAGGTCATTTAAGAACTCCTGGTATAATATTCTAACCTTAATTAACCTACCAAAAAATCTCAAGCAAACCGAGTTTATCTCGGAATATCGTCCCGGAACTGTTTTCGCGGAAGTTAAGTTTTCCTATAACTTTTCCATAACCAGAAGCAATCTCTCTTATGGGTAGGGGTGACTTTACCCACCCTTTCTAAAATAAGAGTTAGAGCTAATTGAGAGGCTAAAGTCTCCCCTACCCGAGTGAAGAGTTTTACCAGTTTACCGAATCTGGGTTAATAGTAATCTACCAAATCTGGGATTAAATCAGCACAGAGTAAAGACCTATCTTCTCTATACAGTCAGCTCTTGAATCACCACTTTAATTTTTAGCTTTTATCTAGCACCAACGTAATCTAACTCTTTCGCAAAATCCTGTAAATTATTCAAAGTCGCTTTAGCGTCCTGAATCTGTCCAAAGAAAGCACCCAATTCAGCATAAAAATTAACTACAAACGCTCTATTTATTATGTGATCAGGCAGCCAAAAGGCATCGTATCCATCCATGGATTTCATAACCTCAAGGTTACGTTCTGAAACTTTATCTTGCGCTGAAATGGTAGGCGTTAAATAAGGTACAAAAGATACCCATTTTTCTGCAGCCTCTTCAGAAATGATAAAATCCAGCCATAATGCTGCCTCTTCGGGATGCTTGGTCTTTGCTGACATAACTTGAATCCCTTCTATGTGTTTTTCAACAGCATAATCTACCTCAGGATTAATTCGCGGAAAGAGCATATAATCTAATTCAATTTTATCGTCTCCCATAACCATTATTATAAATTGTTCCATCCAGACTTGACCCATAAACAAGGCACCTTTTTTTATAAACGGTCCAAGCGACGCAAAATAATCCAAACCATTTATATCATCATTAAAGTAGCCATTTTTTAACAGGTCCTTATCTATTATATCAAGACTTGCAACTACATCAGGATCATTAAATGGTTTTTTCCCAGTATGGATATCATAAAAAGCGTCAACTCCTAAATTATTTGCTATGACATACCCATACCATATTTGGCTGCACCACTGATCCCCATTGCCTAAAATTATAGGCGTTATTCCCCTGCTTTTTACTTTCTGACATAGATTTAGAAAATCTTTCCAACTAATTATCTCGTCACGTTTCGGGTAGCCTAAACCCATCTCTTCAAATTTAGTTTTATTTACATAAAGAAGAGTCATACTTTCTTCAGTTGGCACTGCATAATAAACTCCATCATAATTAACTACCTCTAATGAAACAGAATCCAAATCTTTTTCCCAGCCAAATTTACTATAATAATTATTTAAATTGTAAACCAATCCTGCGTCAACAAACTGCTTTAAGGCTTTTCCGCCATACCAATAAAAAAAATCAGGAGGCTCTTCGCTAGCCAATATTACCGGAAGTGCTGTTTTATAATCTGCATCAGATGTTGAATTCTCTTCAATTTTTATCCAGGGATACTTTGCTTGAAAATCTGCTATTAATTTTTGCATCCCAGCTTTAAATGGGTCTCCACTGTACCTATTCCAGTATGTTAGTGTTACCCCTTTTTTAGTGGTTTCTGCTGCCGAAAAGTTCGTTATCATCGATACGCTTACCACTAACACCAATAACCATAATAATTTTTTCATTTCATACTCTCCTTATTGACTTTGTTCATTCTTCCCTGAAAGTCATTAAAAAGAACAATTGACCTTTCAGCGCTTCTCTCTTGGAAAAGCTCTCTTTGATTTTCCAGCTCATGGCCTATTTATCTTCTCACCTTCCTCTAATCTTATTTTAGCTTTTTCACCTAAATACCCCATCTTCAAGAGTCTGGTTTTCCCCTATACCGAATAGGAGATTTAAGCTCTTAGCTAACAGTGGGTTGATAGTGCACAATGATAAGCTATAAATTTTTTTACTTTACCGCTCCCTCAGTTAATCCTCTTATAAAATACCTCTGAAATGCTATATATGCAACAGCAATAGGTATAATAGATATTATAATCCCAGAAGCTAAGTAACTAAAATTTGCAATGTAAGCGACCTCATATTGAGCTAATGCCAAAGGTAAAGTCTTGACGTTTGGCTTATTTAAAAATACTAATGCAAAAACATACTCATTCCAAAACCACATAAATTGCAAAATTGCTACAGTAGCAATAACAGGTTTAGATAGAGGCATTATAATTTTAAGATAAATTCCCAACTCTGAACAACCGTCAATTTTTGCAGCTGCAGTTATCTCTTCTGATATACCTTTAAAAAATCCACAAAACAGAAAAATGCAGAATGGAAGGGCATAGGCAACATATAATAATATTACTCCATAAAAAGTATTTAACAAATGAGTTTTAGACATCAAATGAAACAAAGGAACAATAAGAATCTGTGCTGGAATGAATAATCCAGCCACGAAAAAAAGGTAAAAGAAGCTATAACCAGAAAATTTTGCTTTAGTTATTCCATACGCTGCTAAGGAAGAAAAAAAAACGACGATTATAACAGCGCTAATGGAAATTATAGCACTATTTAAAAAGAATTTTGATAAATTTCCCTTTATCCAGGATTCTAAATAAAATTGTAAACTCCAGCTCTTTGGTAAGGCTATAGGATTTTTGGAAATCTCGGAAACAGTTTTAAAGGAAGTAACAAAGAGAGAGTATAATGGAACGAACCACAAAAAACTTATTACCACCAAAAATAAATTACTCATACTTTTTGAAAGATAATTTCTCATTTTATGCACCCATAAATCAAGACTCTGTCTCCTCTCTTGTTGATAACCTCATATACATAAATGAAGGTATTAGTATTATTAAAAGTATAAAAACAGCTATAGCAGAAGCGTATCCTTGTTTAAAGCTTCTAAATGCATTTATATACATCCAGGAGCCTACTACCTGGCTTCTATTTGCAGGTCCTCCTCGTGTTACTACCCACACTATATCGAAAACCCTCCAGGATGCAGTTGCCATAAGAACAACAACTATTATCATTACTTCTTTTAATAAAGGTATCGTTATATTTTTAAAAATACAAAATGAGGATGCACCATCAACTTTCGCTGCTTCATAGATCTCACCTGGGATTGATTGCATGCCCGCATAAAATATAATCATAGCCAAACCTGTTAACTGCCAAATATTAGCTATTATAAGGGAAAATATTACTAATTTGGTATCCCCTAACCAATCTCGCGTAAAAATTTCTAAATTTATTTTATTCAAAAAAGTATTTACAGTTCCTAACCTGGGATTATACATAAACTTCCATATCAAACCAACTGCAACACCTGATATTAAAAAGGGAATTAAAATCATAAATCTATGTAAATTCCTGGCAAAGACTCCACTGTGTATAACATTAGCTATAACAAGACCTAAAAATGTTGGAATTGTCACAATCAAGCAAAACCAAACAATAGAGTTCTTTAATGATATTAAAAATATTCTGTCCTTAGTAAACATAGTTATATAATTTTTTAATCCAACAAAAGTCATATTTTGAGTTAAGCCATTCCACTTAAAAAAGCTTAGTCTGATAGAATTGGCCGCAGGATATATCACAAAAAATATATACAAAATCAATGCAGGTATTATAAATAAAAATCCCAAATTCTTTTTTCTCATAATTTAAGGGTCTTGCTCATATTCTTAGCAGATATATAGGTTTTGCTCTTTGAGATAAGTCCTGTTAAGCTTTCGTAAATATTCAGTAAACCCCGTCTAGAATTTTTGGCCATCCTATCTAAATCCTGCAATTCTAAATCTTACCATAATTTCTCTCTCAAGGCAAATGAACGCATCAAATCATCTATAATAATGACATATGTTCCCATCCCCGAAGGGGCGCCGGAGCGAAAGCGAAGGCATATGTCACTATTTAAGAATTAATGGTAAACATGAGAGAATTTTATCAACAAATTATGGCTAAAAAATTCGTTGAAAGCGGTTAAGAGGAATGCTTTTTAATTAAGATGCGACTAAGATTCTTCTAAATAGATAGAACTCTCGCACCAAGCACAGATGAACCGCTGGATCTGAGTTAGAGGAAATTGGATTTTTTTTAAAGATGTAGTATAATAAAATCAAAAGAAAACTTAAATTTTAAGGAGAAACGAATGGAAGTAAAAGAGGCAATTCAAACAAGGAGAAGCGTAAGAGCTTATCAGGACAAAGAGATACCGGATGAGAAAATAAAGAAAGTGCTGGAGGCAGCCCGATTAGCTCCTTCGGCTAACAATCACCAGCCCTGGAAATTTATTGTAGTTAAGAATTCTCAGCTTCGAGAGCAACTTGCCCGAGCAGCAGCCAATCAGAGCTTTGTAGGAGAAGCCCCGGTGATTATTGTAGCCGTGGCTCTTCTAACTGAGCATATTATGGGATGTGATGTCCCCAGCTATCCTGTAGATTTAGCTATAGCTGTAGACCATATGACCCTATTAGCAGTGGATGAAGGTCTGGGAACCTGCTGGATTGGAGCTTTTTATCAGGATGAAGTGAGAAAAATATTAAACATTCCAAAAAAATATAAAGTAGTAGCTCTTCTACCCCTTGGTTTCCCTGCTGATAAACCAAAAAGTAAATTTAGAAAATCATTAGAAGAGATAGTTTGTTATGAAACCTTTAAGAAGTAACAAGTGATAAGTAATGTGTGATGGGTAATGAGTATTTAATCCCGGATCATTACACATCACATATTACGTTTCTTAGCCATCCAGCGGGCTAAATAAATAAAGGGAGTGTCCAGACCAGCAATGATCCACTTGAAAATATAAGTGGTAAGAAATATTTGCCAGAAAACATCCCGGGGAAAAACACCCCAGAAAGCTAAGAAGGTAAATAAAGTAGTGTCAATCAACTGACTTACCATTGTGCTGGCATTATTGCGAAGCCAGAGGTATTTTCCTTTGGTTTTTCTCTTCCAGAAATGAAATGCCCATATATCATGATGCTGGCTAACAAGGTAAGCAATAAGGCTGGCAAAGACAATTCGAGGCAGAAAACTAAATATAGCCGCTAAATGAGGTTGCATAGTATCATAAACATCTGGTTTAAATCTTATTGCAAACTGCATAGCTATTGTAGCGGCAATTAAACCAAAAAACCCCATCCATACTGATTGACGAGCCTCTTTTTTGCCATAAATTTCACTTAAGATATCTGTATTAAAGAAAATACTGGCATAAACTATATTACCAAGCGTAGCTGTTAAACCAAAAATTTGGACTACCTTAATTACCTGAATGTTGCAGACAATGGTTCCAACTACTACCATAATATAAAGCCCGGTTTTTCCCCACAGACGAAAAGCCAAAAGAGAGATGCTCAGATCAACTATAATAAATATAAACCACAGTATTTCATTAGGCATTTTCTTCTCCTGTTATTATTTTGCAAAATTTAGGGAAAATGGCAAGCCTTTCTGAGAGAATATGGGGATTGACTCTTAGTTTTATTTTACTAATAATTAATAATTATTCACCGCAGAGATAGCAGAGTATTTGGTAGCCGCAACCTTTAGGTTGCGTAAGAGAAGACTAATGCATAAAAGCGCAGGCTAAAGCCTGCGACTACATAGATGGAAAACTTTTAGATTGCTTCCTCTGCACTATCAAATTTAAGGAGAAAACTATGTTAAAATGGGATAATTTAACTATAAAAACTCAGGAAAGAATTCAAAGAGCTCAGGAGATAACTGAGAAGATGAATCATCAGCAAGTTCTTCCTGAACATTTGCTTGTTTCATTAATTGAGGATAAAGAAGGAGTGGTGATATCTCTACTTAAAAGTTTAGAGGCAAATTGAGATTTAATAGTATCGCAGTTAACGCAGCAGCTAAACAGACTACCCAAGATTACAGGAGAGGGAACATCCCAGGTGTATATTTCTTCAAATTTAAAAAAAATTTTTGACCTTGCTCAAAAAGAAGCTGATTATTTAAAAGATGAGTATCTAAGCACAGAGCATCTCTTGCTGGGTATTTGTGAGGGAAGAGATTGCCCGGCAAGTCAAATACTCCAGAAACAAGGAATAACCAGGGACAGTGTTTTAAAGGCTCTGGTAAAAATTAGAGGAACTCAG
>JAUWJJ010000086.1 GCA_030607765.1 Candidatus Aerophobota bacterium | reverse complement strand
CCAGCTAAGTTTGCCGAGATAGTAAATACATCAGAGAGATACATTTTAAGGGGATCATCTATTCTTTCACCCACTTTAAAGGCTACTGTGGGAGAAGTGGGAGTGAGAATAGCATCAAAGTTTTGGAAGACCCGATCAAAATCCTCTTTAATTAAAGTGCGCACTTTCTGAGCTTTTCCATAGTAGTCCTCATAGTATCCCTTACTTAAAACGTAGGTTCCCAGCATTATTCTTCTTTTTACCTCTTCTCCAAAGCCTTCATCTCGAGTTTTCTTGTACATTTCAATAAGATCAGTTTTTTCCTGGGTGCGATGTCCGTATTTTACCCCATCGTATCTTGCCAAATTGGAACTGGCCTCAGCAGTGGCAATTAAGTAATAGGTAGCCACAGCATATTCTGTGTGAGGTAAAGAAACCTCCTCTATCTCAGCTCCCAAATCCTTAAGAACTCTAATTGCCTGCATAATTCTTTTCTTTACCTCATCTTCCATCCCGGGAATAAAGTACTCCTGAGGAAAACCAATCTTTATTCCCTTAAGCTCAGGGACCAGGAATTCAAGATAGTTGGGCACAGGATAATTTAAAGAAGTAGAATCCATTTTATCTTTTCCGCTAATTACCTTAAGCAAAAGAGCACAATCGGTAACATCTCGGGCTAAGGGTCCTATTTGATCCAGAGAAGAAGCAAAAGCAACCAATCCATAACGGGAAACCCTCCCATAGGTGGGTTTCATTCCCACAATTCCGCATAGAGATGCTGGTTGACGGATAGAGCCTCCTGTATCTGAACCCAAAGCTAAGGGAACTTCTCCACTGGCCACTGCGGCGGCAGATCCTCCACTGGAGCCTCCAGGAATGTAGTTTAAATTCCAGGGATTACGGGTTATTTGAAAGGCAGAGATTTCTGTGGATGAACCCATAGCAAATTCATCTAAGTTAGTTTTCCCTATTATAATACATCCTGCTTCTTTCAATTTTTCTACTACCGTAGCCAGGTAGGGAGAAATAAAATTTTTAAGAATACGTGAGGCACAATTGGTTTCCCCGTTAGTTGTGCACATATTATTCTTAACAGCAATGGGGATTCCACTTAAGGGGCCAATTTTTTCCTTTCTTTGTATTTTTTCATCCCATCCTTTGGCTTCCTCAAGAGCTTCTTCCCTGTCTAAATACAAAAAAGCTTTTACCTTATCTTCAATCTCTTCTATTCTCTGGAAAAAAGAGAGCACAAGTTCCTGCACTGATATTTCTTTACAAATAATTAACTTGTGAAGATTGTGTGCTGGATTTTCATAAACAGCCAATTTTAACTCCTTTATTTTTTAAAGCATTTTCCATAATTTACTTATGCTAACAATTTCACTCTAATTGTCAAACAAAGTAGTCCCATAGTCTTATCGTCCAGATAGTCTGGTAGTCCTATAGTCGGGATAAGGACTGAGATGAATACAGATTATTGAAATCTCGAGGCTTCAAAATAAAATGCGTTGATGGGTGGATGTGTAAAGGCAAAGGGCTAAAGGAGAAACGGGTGAAGGCGTTGATGTAAAGTTGTGGCTATCTCACCTTTGAGCCCGACTCAATTTCTCTTTCTGGTGCAATTAAAACAACTTTATCCTCCCGGGGATGCTGAGCTGCCAGTAGCATTCCTTCGCTTTTTTCTCCCCGGATTACTGCTGGCTCAAGATTGGTAAAAACAATGCACAGTTTCCCCTTTAGATCATCTTTGGAATAATACGGTTTTAAACCAGCTACCAGTTGTCTTTTTTCACTACCCAGGTTTACTTGAAGTAAATACAGCTTATCTGCCCGAGGATGATCCTCTACCTCCAAAATTTTAGCTACTTTTAGATCAAGCTTTTCCCAATCTGAAAAGGATATTTTAACTTCACTGGACATAATTCTTCTCCTTAAATAATTTGCTTTTATTATACATACCAGATATACCCGTGTCAAGAAAATGGGAGGCTAAAGCCTCCCCTACCCAAAGAATAAGGATCTCCACCATGGGTAGGGGCGAGTTTAGTCGCCCAATAATTTATAAATTCCTATATGTCAAGAAAATTCTCACTTGACAAGCACAAAATATTTGTATATATTATGTTATAAGGAGGTGCATTATGAGATCCACTATAGATATAGATGAAAAGCTCCTACAGGAGGCACAAAAAATAACTGGAGCCAGAACTAAGAAAGAGTTGATTAATCTCTCTCTTAAGGAAATGATAGGGAAGAAAAGGAGAGAACATCTAATTAGCCTTTTTGGAAGTTCAGTATTGGATATCAGTTTAGAGGATGTAGAAAAGCTGAGGAAAGATGAATTCTGAAAAATATCTGATAGATACCACTATTTGGGTTCTTTACTTTAGAGGAGAAAAAGAATTAGAAGATAAGATAAAATCATTGATTCTCGAAGAAAGAGCGATAACTACAGAGATTGTAATTTTAGAGGTTTTACGAGGGGCAAAATCACAAAAAGAATACAACCAATTGTATGCTGATTTTACGGCTCTCCCTATACTCAGGCTAAACAATATTATCTGGGAAAAAAGCTATAAGGTGGGATTTAAACTAAGAAAGATGGGAATTAATGTACCTCTGGCCGACATTCTAATAGCTACAATAGCCAGTCATTACAATTGTTCTTTGCTTCATCGGGACAAGCATTTCCCACTTATGAAGGAAGTAATAGACATAAGACAAGAGCAGATGTGACCGATTGTTAGAATACAAAGTCAATTAATCAGTTTCCCAAAAAAATCGGGTTAATCTGTTACCTCTAAAATTTAGCCACAAACAACTAAACAAACGAGACTGAATAGACCAGATTCATCTCCCAGGCCGATACCCGGGCACCATTTCTCTTAAAAGATCCGTAATCTCGCTGTTGTTACCTCTCTCAGCTATTATATTTAACCTTTTTAAATAATCTTCCAGATTCTTCCCTATTAAATTGGAATTGACCCTTACCATAAATATCTTCTTGTGCTCAGTGGGAAGAATATCTTCATCTTCTGCAAATAGTTTCTCAAAGAGCTTTTCGCCAGGTCTTATCCCGGTAAAAGTAATGGGAATATCAACATTTGGCTCATAACCTGAAAGTCTTATTAACTCATGGGCTAAATCCACAATCTTCACCGGCTCTCCCATATCCAGGATAAAGACCTCTCCTCCCTTTCCTATAGCTCCTGCCTGCAGAACTAAAAGAGTTGCCTCAGATGTAATCATAAAATATCTTTTCATTTCAGGATGGGTTACTGTTACTGGCCCACCTTTGCTTATCTGCTCGGTAAATATAGGAATAACACATCCCCTACTCCCCAGAACATTTCCAAATCTTACGGCTGAGAAACAGGTAGAACCTTTCCGGTTAAGCTCTGAGGTTAAAAACTCGGCCAGCCTTTTGGTAGCTCCCATAACTGAGGTGGGATTAACTGCCTTATCGGTAGAGATAAGGACAAATCTTTCTGCCCCACACTTTATAGCCGCTTCTCCAGTAATAAGAACCCCCATAATGTTGTTTTTTACCGCCTCATCAGGATGAGCTTCCATCATGGGAACATGCTTGTAGGCAGCAGCGTGAAAGATAATCTGAGGATGAGAATAACCAAATAAACTCTCTATTTTATGTTTATTTTTTACATCACCCACCACTGATAAAATCTCAAGGGAAGAAATATCCTTTAGTTTTCTCTTAAGATTAAAAACAGAGGTCTCATCCTGATCTAAAATAATAAGCTTTTTAGGCTCAAATCTTAAAATCTGCCTGCAAAGCTCAGAGCCAATAGAGCCCCCTGCCCCTGTAACCAGAACAACTTTACCTTTTAGATAATGTCTTATGCTATCAAGTTTTATTTCAACCGGCTCTCTTCTTAAAAGGTCCTCCAGTTGAATCTCCCTTACATCAGAAAGAGAGGCCTTACCAGAGATGATAAGCTCATTTAAAGTAGGGATAATTCTGATATGTTGAATTTTTGCCTCTTTTCCCAGCTTTATAATTTCTTTTATTAGCTTGGAAGTAGCCGAGGGCACAGCAATAAGAAGATTCTCAATATCATGGTATTTTGTCAGGGTAGGTATATCCCTGCATTTTCCTAACACTTTAATGTTATGAATGAATAAGCCAACCTTCATAGGATCATCATCTACAAAGCCTACAGGGAAATACAAAGAGTCTTTTCTTAGCATATTTCTTACTATCTGCTCTCCAGCATCTCCTGCTCCTACTATGAGGGTCCTTTTTCCGGCACGGTTCTCTTTAACAAATTGATACTTGAAAATCTGAAAATAAACTCTTTTAGCTATCCTGAAGCTACCTATAAATAAAAGTGAGATAGAAAAATCAATGATAAGTATGGACCTTGGAAAACCGGAGAAAGGAGGTAGATTTCTGAATAAAAGAAAGATAGAAGCCATACCTAAGAAGCTATAGAAAAGTGCTTTTACCAAAGAGAAAAGCTCCTCAGTGCTTATGTAAGACCAGTTGACCCTGTATAGTCCCTGCCAGTAAAGAAAAAAGACCTTAATAACAAGAGAGATAAAAATAAAGACCCAAAGATTTCCCCAATACATACCAGGAATCCTGCCTTCAAATCGCAGCAAAAAGGCAATCCACATAGAAAGAGAAATTAAAACAGCATCAACTATAAAAAAGAAGGCCACTCTTTTCTGGTTAGTCCTCTTTAAAAGCCAATGAAAAAATTCTTTTACTTCTTTTTGAATAAGCATAAAATCTTCTCCTTTAGCACTTTCCTAAGATTCCTCTGAGATTTTCTACCACATACTCAATTTTCTCTTCACTTAGATTGTTATAAAAAGGCAGGGCAATAGTTCTTTCTGATACAAACTCTGTTACCGGAAAATCCCCTTTTTTATATCCAAACATCTTCCTGTAAAAAGGCTGAAGATGAATGGGTGAAAAATAGGCCCGACATTCAATTCCATTTTCTCTTAACTCCTCAAGGATTTCATCTCGCCTCCTTTTAGTAAAATCACCTCTCAAACGGATAACATAAACAAACCAGCTCATTTTACTAACATAAGGAGCAATATAGGGAATTTCTATCTCCTTTATATTCCGTAATCTTTCATTGTACATCTTAGCAACTTTTGCCCTTTTATCTAAAATCTCATTAATTCTTTTTAGTTGAGCGCATCCTAAAGCAGCAGAAAGCTCATCCATACGGTAATTATAACCCAATCTTTTATGATTAAGCCAGGCTCCGCTTTCTCCTCGGCCCTGATTTCTCATACTTCGGCAAAGCTTAGCTATTTTTTCATCATCAGTAATAATTATTCCTCCTTCAGCAGTGGTTATCTGTTTGTTAGGATAAAAGGCAAAAACTCCTGCCTTACCAAAAGCTCCAACCTTTCTGCCTTTGTATTCGGATCCTAAGGCCTCGGCTGAGTCCTCAATAAGTTTTAAATTATAATCCCTGACAATCTCCCTGAGCTTATCCCATTCAGCAGGTTGTCCAAACACATCCACTACCAATATAGCCTTTATTCTTTTTATCTTTTTAGATTTTTTTAAACTTTTCAACTTTTCAACAATTTTTCTTACATTAATATTTAAAGTTTTCTCATCTATATCTACAAAAACAGGCTTTGCCCTCTCAAAAAGAATACAGTTAGCCGAGGCAATAAAACTAAAAGGGGTGGTAATTACCTCATCTCCTTTTCCAATCCCCATTGCCCGCACAATAAGATGCAGCCCGCTTGTCCCGCTGTTAACCGCAATGGCATAT
>JAUWJJ010000142.1 GCA_030607765.1 Candidatus Aerophobota bacterium | reverse complement strand
TAATGTTAAAAGGCACCCCTCAATACAAGATATCATTTTTAAGTATTTTTTTAATCCTTTCCTTTTCTTTAATGTTTCTCTCTTTCTCCCAACCTTACTTTTTAATCAATCTTAGGGAAAGAAATTATTTTTTAGGGGAAGTTCTTTACTCTTTTTCCTTTAATTTAAAGATAAAATTAAGAGAATTCGTAGAGAACATATCACAGGCCAAATCCCTGCAAAAAGAGAACCTGATCCTTAAAAGAAAAATAGGTGAACTCATTTTCCGGGAGAAAAATTACTATCCAGAAATCATAGCCTCTAACCGCAAATTAAAAGCTCTTTTGGGATTTAAAGAAAAACATCCCTATAAATTAATCCCTGTGGAATTGATAGCTTATTCCCCAATGGATTTTTTTAAAGTCATCTATGTAGATAAAGGATCAAAGGAAGGGGTAAGGAAAGAAATGGGAATAGTAAATGCTCAAGGATTTGTAGGGAAAGTGATAGAAGTTTACCCTCGTCAAGCTAAAGTTTTGTTGGTTCTGGATGAAAGAAGTAAATTAGGGGTCAGAGTCCAAAGAACGCAAGATGTAGGTATTTTGCAGGGAAAAGGAAGGGAAGGGGTATGCGAATTGAAGTATCTTTTAACCAAAGCCAAGGTTAAAGTGGGAGATGAAATAGTTACTTCTGGATTGGGTGGTCTTTTCCCCAAAGGAATTTTAGTAGGTTATATTTCCAAAATAAGAAAGAAACCCAATTATTTATTTCAAGAAATCGAAGTAACCCCTTCTGTAGACTTTGGTAAATTAGAAGAGTTTTTTCTGGTAACTCAGCGATGAAGAAATTAGGGATTTTTATAGGATTTTTAGTGGGAGCTGTAGTTCTACAATTCCTCTTTACGGGCTGGTGGGAAGGAGAAAAGATAAATTTTTTCCTTGTTCTGGTAGTATTCTGGGCCTGGTTCCGAGGATGGAAGGAAGGTCTGATAGTAGGTTTTATTGCCGGATTCCTCAAAGACATTTTCTTTTCCCCTCTTTTGGGACTGAACGCATTCTCACTGTGCCTGATAGGTTTCTTAATGGGAAATATTAAAGAAAAAATTTACCAGGAAAATATTCTTGTATTTCTTTTGGGAGCAGGAACAGTTTCTACCATTGGGTTAGCTTTAATTTCCCTTTGGCTAAGTTTGTTTTACCGGTTTTCTTTCTTAAGAAATTTTTCCTCCTCTCTTTTCCCATCTCTTCTTTACAACTGTGGCCTGTGTTTCTTTATTTTCCTAATTAAAGAAGGACTAATCAAAAGTAAATTGTAACAGTTTATTTTTCATTAAAGGTAGCCGCAACCTTCAGGTTGCATTTGTTTTCGCAGACTCCGAGCCTCACGGCTACCACTTTTCTACTGCTCACCAAAAAGGTTGCGCATATGAGGATACTCAAAAACTCCATGAACCTTATTTTTTTATCATCCCATTACTGATTACCCATTACTTATCTTTTCATCACTTATTACTTTATCCTAATTACCTTAGGAACTTGAAACTGATTGTTTTTCTGTTTGGGAGCATTGGACAGAGCTTCTCGAGATGAAAGAGAAAATTCTCTTTCATCTTCCCGGAAAACATTGCTTATCGGAAAAACATGAGAAGTAGGGGGAACATTTTTAGTATCCACTTCCTTTAGTTTATCCACATAATCTAAAATATCCCCTAACTGAGAGGAAAATTTATCTTCCTCCTGAGGGGTTAGCTCTAAACGAGCAAGGTGAGCAATACATCTAACTTGTTCTAAATCTATCTTTTTTTCCACTTTTACTCTCCTCTACATTATTAATTGTGATTGGTAATGAGTAACCGGCGATGAGTAAGGAGTAAAAAATAATGAGTAAGGGGTTTCTCCCTTCACACATCACTCATTACGTATTGCTTCTCATAACTCTTTCTCTGTGCACTCTGTGGTTTCATATTTTCCTTTTCATAAAACTTTTGGCACTGCCAAGCTCTCCTTGTAGGGAAACTGGTACACACCTTTTTCTGTAATTATGGCTGAAATATATCGAGCAGGAGTAATATCAAAAGCTGGGTTGTAAACATTTACCTTTAAAGGAGCAATCCTCTTTCCTAAAAATGAGGTTATCTCCTGGGGGGTTCTCTGTTCAATGGGAATATTCTCACCTCCTGAGAGGGATAAATCAATGGTAGAGAAGGGGCAGGCAACATAAAAAGGTATCCTATTTTCCTTAGCTAATACAGACAAGGTATAAGTTCCTATTTTGTTAGCTACATCTCCATTGGAAGCTACTCTATCTGCTCCCACCAGAACCTTGTCAATCCTTCCCTCTCTCATTACTTCCCCGGCCATATTATCACAGATTAAAGTAACCTCTATTCCCTCTTGCAAGAGTTCCCAGGCTGTTAGTCTTGCTCCCTGAAGGAGAGGCCTGGTTTCATCTACATAGACTTTCACTTTCTTTCCATCCTTTTTAGCTCGATAAATAATTCCTAAGGCGGTTCCATAGTCAAATGTAGCTAAGATCCCGGCATTACAATGAGTAAGAATGCTATCCCCATCAGAGATCAAGAAAGCTCCATTTTTAGCAATCAAGCGATTGCATATTTTGTCCTCCTCTATAATTTTAAAAGCTTCCTCTTTTAAACTTTTCTTTATCTCATCTATGCTTTTTCCCCGATTTCTCCCGGCACATTGAGACATTCTCTTTAAAGCCCAAAAAAGGTTAACAGCAGTTGGTCTGGATGAAGATAAGTATTGAATTACCCCCTGTAGCTCCTTTTTGAAATTAGGATAATCCTTAGCTGAGCAGTTCTGTATTCCCAGCAATACTCCCAGAGCCCCAGCAATTCCCAAAGCCGGAGCCCCCCTTACCTTAAGTTGACTAATAGCTTCCCACAGCTCTTTTACATCCCTTATCCAAAGGTATGTTAACTTCCAGGGAAGCTTTGACTGATCAATAATTTTTACCTGTTCGTTTACCCATTCTATAGTGTTTATACGCAATTTGACCCTCTTGCTTGGAAATGACTATAACATTATCTCTCCATCTACCGAATGTAGCTCAGGCCTTTAGGCCTGATGGATTTAGGCAAGTATCATGTAGCTCAGGTCTTTAGACCTGACAATAGGCAGACCTGAAGGTCTGCACTACTGGGGTTAGGCCTGATAAATTTAGGCAGACCTAAAGGTCTGCACTACATTCTCCATTTCTTAATTTAAACTATTACTTATCAGGATAAATTCCTCCACAGTTAAATCCTCTGCTCTCCTTTCCCCATCAATTCTTATTTTGGCTAACTTTTCTCTAAGAAAATCTTTATCTAATCCTCCGGTACTTAAAGAATTTACTAACATTTTTCGTCTCAAAGAGAATGCTCTCTTGACCACTGAAGAGAAATTACTCTCATCCTTCGCCTTATATTCCTTCCTCTTTTTTATTTTAAGGACAGTGGAGCCCACTTTTGGAAAGGGAATAAATGCCTGAGGAGGAACATCGATTATTTTTGAGGGGATGGCATAGTAATTTAACAAAACGGTTAATGCACCTCTTTTCTTGCAGCCGGGCTTAGCCAGCAATCTTTCTGATACTTCTCTTTGCACCATCACCACCATAAATTCAATCCATTCCTGCTTTGCCAGATCCAGCAAAAGCGAGGAAGCTATTCCGTAAGGTAAATTTCCGGCTACTTTAATTAACCTGTTTGAATTAAATCTTTCCGATAGAGGAATTTTTGTTATATTCTGACAAACTATCTCTAAGTTTTTATAATCTCTCAACTCTTCTCTTAAGAGCTTGCATAATTTCTCATCTATCTCTACAGCAACAACTTTTTCGCTTTTCTGGGCTAATTTTTCCGTCAAAACCCCTGTTCCTGCTCCTATTTCTAATACCACATCGGTTTTGGTTAATTCTAAAGTTTCTACTATTTTGTTCACTATGTGAGGATCAATTAAAAAATTTTGACCTAATTCTCTTCTCGGGGTAAAATTATACTTATACCAGAGATATTTTGTTTTTTCCTTTAATTTAATACCATATATGTCCTGGTTAAATTTCATAATAATTTTTTAATAAAAATCTCAAGAATTTACCCTGTTGTTTATCCCTATTTTGAAAAAAGATAATAGTTTAGCTTTCCTAAAACTTTCCTCTTTTCTCTGGCAATTGTAGCTGCCCAATTCATTGGGCGAATTTAATACGCCGATGAATCGGCAAGCTACAGTAATGACAAATGAAGAATCTCACATTTTTTTAGTAACACTTACCTATTACGAAAAAAGATGCCATTTCCCTTTGGGTATTAAAAAAATTGAAGATAAATCTTAAGAGTATCCTGATTTATTCTTTAATGCGGGGGAAAAGGGGGGAGCCCTTTTGCACTGAAACTCCCGGGGAGAGCTGTCCCCAAATTTTCGCTTTTTTTAAACTCTGAAGCTTTAG
>JAUWJJ010000012.1 GCA_030607765.1 Candidatus Aerophobota bacterium | reverse complement strand
CCGATAATGAAAGAAGAACATCACAGTTTTGAGTAGCATCAAAAAGATTATCAGCAACTTGAAAATTTTCTTTGGTAATATTATTTAAATATTCCAAAGCATACTTTGTAAAATTCTTCTTGCAACCGATACCTGTTCCCACAGCCGTACCACCAATATTTAATACTCGTATGCGAGGAAGTTCCTTTTCAAGATCCGATGTAGTTCTCAAAATTAAACACTTATAACCTGAGAACTCCTGTCCCAAAGTCATGGGGACAGCATCTTGAAGGCAGGTTCTTCCCAGTTTTACAATGGAGGAAAATTCTTTCTCTTTGTTTTCGAGGATATTAGCTAAATTTTTAAGAACGTATGCTAATTCCTTTGTCTTACTAAATAAGGTTACTCGAATTGCTGAAGGATACACATCATTCGTAGATTGACTGAGGTTAACATGCTGGATAGGATGAACTTTCTTGTAGGTCCCTTTCTTATCTCCCAGTAATTCACCAGCTATATTGGCAATTACCTCATTTGCATTCATATTAGTTGAGGTTCCCCCGCCTCCTTGAAGCATATCAACGGGGAATTGATCCCACAATCCATCGTTTACAATCCTATTACAAGCATCTTCTATAGCTCCATAAATTTTTTTACTCAGTAAGCCTATTTTGAAATTTGCATAGGCGGCTGCCTTTTTGATATAGATTAAGGCTTGTATCAACTCAGGAAAATCACTTAATTTATAATGGGAAATAGGAAAGTTTTCTAAAGCTCTCTTTGTATGGATTCCATAATAATATTTATCCGGGATACTTTTTTCACCTAACATATCTTGTTCTATTCGCATGTTATTAAACCTCTCCTCAGTAAGCTAATATACTCCGTTTGTCTTACTTAATCATTCTTAATCAAGATTTTTTATTAACTCTTCCCCCGCCTCTACCAATGCACTGAAACTTGAGGAATCAACTAGAGATGAATTTACTTCATATCCTCCTTCGCGATAGGCCTGAGGGGTAGGTAAATACCAGATATAGTCACTACACATAGAAACTGTTAATATTTTTTTCTTCGGAAAAATTTTTCTTATTTCTTTGCTTGCTTCCAAGAAAATCTCGCTAGGGAAAAATACAGCATAGTAATTTCCAATCCTTAGTGCTGACACAGAAGTGGGCAACTTCCCCTCTATTAGATTATAATAAATAGCCCTTTTTGCCTGAGCTCTCCTTATCAAACCACCTCCTGTAACCTTCCTTCCTTGACGATGAGCTTCTTTAATTTCCTTTAAACCTTCTTGATATTCTTTCTCCGATTTTTCTTTTGAAGGGAAATCAGACTTTAATTTCAAGAGTAATTTTTCTCTTAAAAATTTAAATTGATGAACCTGGTTAAACTCTGTGTTTCCTAAAGCTCTCTTTATTCCCTCAGCTAATATTTTCCCCATCTTATCTCTGTCATGTTTTCTATCCTTTACTTCTTTAGGGTCTCCGGTAGTATATTTACCGGGATTGAGATTTCCATGCGGACCGGTCATATAAATATATTCGTATTGAGGCATCTCTTTTTCTAAAAGGTGAAGAGCCCAGCCAGGAAAATCTCCAGTAATATAAGGTGCTTCATCTCCCCCTGTGCAGGTTGGATGACCATGATAATTTATCCAAATAATACTCTTCGCCTTTTCCCTCTTTAAAAACATACATCTTACTTTCGGATCTATATGACCTTCTGGATACTTCTTTAAATCCTCTGGAGGGCGGCTGTATCTCATAATAATTTTACCATCAGAGGTAATAATTCGCCGGTTGCTTTGAATTCCTCGAACCTCGCTTTCATCATAGCCAATTGATTCCAATTCCACAATATTTTCTAATGCTTCTTTGGCAGCTTTAGCATTCTGCTTTAAAAAATAATTATAATAATCTTCGCTAATAGCCTGATAACCATCTTTATTGATAGTTGAAAACACGTGCCATCTAACATTCGGCGCCTGGTGATTATGAATAGTATGAATTACTATCTGGAAATTTTCCATATTAATAAATTTAGCAATAGCATTTCTTATGTCAGTTCTATCCTCCATGGAAAGAGCTATCACCTCAGCAGAAATTAAAAAGATAACTTTACTTTTATCCTGTAGAGCTATTACCCGGGTATAGATATCGTCAAATATCTCTTCTGCTTCATTGTCCACCCCTAAGGAACAAGGTGTACCCAAAGAAGGTGTTATTATCTTCTTACTAAAACCACATTTGATCATTTTTTTCTCCTTATTTATAGGGATCTGCGGCATCACGTAGGCCATCTCCTAAGAAATTAAAGGCTAAGACGGTGATGATTACAAAAAGTACAGGAAGCATAAGCCAGGGATGTAAAGCAACAGTGCGCACATTCTGTGCCTCTCTAAGAAGCACTCCCCAACTGGTTATGGGAGGACGAAGACCAAGGCCAAGAAAACTTAAAGAAGTTTCTGCCAAAATCATGGCAGGTATAGACAACGTCATAGAGACAATTATATAACTTAAAAAACCGGGAAGAAGATGTCGGCTAATTATTCGCGTATCCTTACACCCGGCTATTTTAGCCGCCATGGCGTAATCCTCTTCCCTTAAGGCTAAGAGTTTTCCTCTAACCACGCGGGCTAATCCTGTCCATCCGATGAGGGAGAGCATCACTGTGATTCCGAAGTAAACTTTCAGTGGTGGCCACTGAGGTGGTACAGCGGCACTTAAAGCCATCCAGAGAGGGATAGTAGGAAAAGATCTTAAAATTTCTATAACTCGCTGAAGAATGGTATCCGTTATTCCACCAAGATATCCAGATATTCCCCCTAAGGTTAGTCCTATAACTAAGCTTAAGAAAACACCAACTAATCCTATAGATAAAGAAATGCGTGCTCCGTAGACAATTCGTGAAAACATATCTCTACCCATACGATCTGTCCCTAAAAGAAAAATAACTCCCTCATCTTTTACTCCAAAGAGGTGAATATCCATCGGGAATAAATTCCACATTTTATATTTTTCTCCACGAACAAAAAAATAGATAGGATATTTTTTTGTTTTATTTTCACTATAAATCTTTTGCAAGGTTTCTATATCAATCTTACGTTTAATTCCGTAAACAAAGGGATGAATATGAAACCCTTTCTCATCAAAAAAATGAATATGTTGAGGTGGAGCATAAATATATTTAATTTGACGTGCCTCAAGGCCGTAAGGAGTAACAAACTCACAAAAAATTCCCCCTATATATAAAATAACAAGCACAGCGATGCTACCCAAAGCAAGCTTATGTTTTTTAAATTTTCTCCACATAAGCTGCCATTGCGAGGCTATATAATATTCTTCCTCAAAAGAAGTAGTTTTTCTATCCAGAGTAACTTTTTTCTTTAAAAGCTTCACGCTTATGTTCTCCCTTCATAACGGATTCGGGGATCAAGCCAGGCTAACAAAATATCTGAGATTAAGGTTCCTATCACGGTTAAGGTAGCTAAAATTAGAATAAAGCTTCCCGCTAAGTACATATCCTGACACATCAAAGCTTTTAAAAGTAAAGGTCCTGTAGTAGGTAAGCTGAGTACTATCGCGGTAATAGTTGCTCCAGAAATAATGCCGGGAAGGGTCCAACCTATGGTGCTAATTATTGGGTTAATAGCTATTCTTACAGGATACTTAAATAAAAGCTTTTTTTCGCCAACCCCTTTAGCTCGGGCAGTAATTACATATTGTTTCCGAAGCTCGTCTAATAAAGTACCGCGCATAACACGGATAAGCCCACAAGTTCCTGCTGTCCCAATAACTATCACCGGAATCCACATATGATTCATCATATCTACAATTTTAGCCCAGCTCCAGGATGCTTCTATAAACTCTGGTGAGAAAAGACCGCCTACGCTAAGACCAAAATACTTATAAAAAAGAAACATTAGGACTAATGCTAAAAGGAAATTAGGAGTGGCTAACCCGAGGAAACCAGTGGAGGTAAAGAAGTAGTCAGCTAATGAATATTGATGAGTAGCAGAATAAATTCCTATGGGAATAGCTACAATATAGGTAAAGATAAGGCTAAAAAGAGAGATAATTACTGTAAGTGCCAGTCGCCCCCATATTAATTTACTTACAGGCATATTCCATTCAAAGGACTGACCAAAGTCTCCTTGAAGAACTCCCTTTATCCACATAAAATACTGCACATAGATTGGTTGCTCTAATCCGTAGCGTTTTTTTAGCGAAGCCATCATTGCTTCATCTACTGATTCCCCGGTCTCGGTTAACCGGGCTATATAAGAGGTTAAGTAGTCTCCAGGGGGAAGTTGAATAAGAGTAAAGCTAATAATGGAGATTACTAAAAGGGTAGGAATCATATAAAGAATTCGTCTGGCAATATAGGAAAACATCTTTTAAATCCTCCTTAGAAACGAGTTGAATAAGTCAATAATGAACTATTAGTAAGCTACATATCCCTCACCAAACACTACTACCAACATGGCATCAAGCTTATAAGTTCAGGCACCATGAAGGATTTACTAGTTCACCATCTTTTATTACATATGATATATTCCGTAAACATTTTAAATTTTGTAGTGGATCGCCATTTATGATAATAATATCAGCAATTTTGCCTACCTCAATTGTTCCTAATATTTCATTTAATCCAAGTATCTCAGCAGATACCCTGGTAGCTGATTGGATTGCCTCCATTGATGAGAAACCTATTTTTTTAAATATTTCTATTTCATCTACAATATTTCCTAAAGTATCGCTTCCGGTTCCAATTTTGATACCTGCCTTAAACGCCTTTTTAACGCTCCTTTTATGTGGCACAACCACTTCTGCCATCAACATTTTTGAAAAATCTATATTCCCACTTTCCTCCTCGAGTTTTGCATAGCGATAAATTCCTGAAACTGTTGGGACCAGAGCTGTTTTATTCTTTATCATCATTTCAATGGCTTCAGCATCTAAATACATCCCATGCTCTATAGTATCTACTCCTGCACGTACAGCATTTTTGATAGCTTCTGTTGCATGGGCATGAGCTAAGGCTTTTTTGAATCTTTTATGGGCCACATCAATGCCTGCCTTAAGCTCATCATAGCTAAATTCAATCATATGAGGGTTTTCCTTATCTGGCATACCAGCCAACCCTCCACTTGCACAAAATTTAACCCAATCTGCACCGGCTTTGAATTGCTCGCGTGTTGCCTTACGCACTTCATCAGGACCGTCACATTCTCTTGTAGATATACTTTCTTCATGACCCCCGGTCATACTAATGATTTTTCCGCTGGATATAATCCTGGGCCCATTAAATAAACCATCAGCAAATAAATTTCTCAAGATTGTAGCTAAATGATCTCTCGAGCCAGCATCCCTTATGGTTGTAATACCCATAAAAAGCTCGGTCCAGGCATTTTTAAGAGCAAAGAATAATGCATCATGTATTGGCAATCTTTCTACTCTCGGGTGTACAATTCTAAATGGTTCCAAAGGATTATCATTTTTAAACCAACTTAAATGTCTTCGGTGAATATGAGAATGTAAGTTAAAAAGTCCGGGAAGGATGGTTCCTCCTTGGGCATCTATGATTATGTCTTCTCCTTCTTTTGAGGAAGTATTATCAGGAATAATTTTATAAATTCTCTCATCCTTAATTACTAAGGCAATGTTCAATTTAATTTCATTTGTTTTTCCATCAATTAAATTTGCATTTTTAATTAGCATATTATCACCTTAAATACTTATGTAAATAATAAACTTTAATTGTTAATTTCCTTCAGCATTTGTATCGATTTATTAACTATTGCCGTAAAAGACCCTTTTGCTAATAATGTGGCTGTATATTCATATCCATGTCTTCTTGTTTCATAACAGTCTTCAGTTATAACATAACCAAATAATCCATCACAAAGAGCCACAGCAAATATCTTTTTTTCGGGAAAATTTTTCCTTATCATATCACTTGCTTCAAGAAATATTTCTCCCGGATAAAATACAACATTAAGGTCTCCAATTTTCATAGCAGATATATAAACAGGGATCTTACCATTTTCAAGAATTTTATAATAATAAAGTATACGGTGAGTAAATCTTATCTTTCCTCCACGAGAAAGTTTTTCACCTCTCTTATGCACTTCTATCATTTCTTTCACAGCTTCTTTATGTTGCTCTAAAGCTTGTTTATAAGTTGGAAAATCTTTTTCTTTATGTAAAAGTAGAAGTCTCTCCTTTTTAAATTTAAGAGGACCCATCTTTAGCTTTTCGGCCTTATTTATTGCCACTTTTATGCTTTCAGCTAAAATTCTACCCATCCGGTCCCTATCTTTTATTCTGTCCTCTAAGTTAAACGAATCCCCGGTTATATACTTCCCCGGATTTAAATTTCCATTTGGGCCCATCATATAAATATATTCATTTTCAGATTTCTCTCTCTTTAAAATTCTTAACGCCTGTCCAGGAAAATCACCGCTTACAAATGGGGCTGCATCTCCTCCTGTGGCAGTAGGGTGACCATTATAATTAGCCCAAACTATATTCTTTTTATCTTTTCTTTTTAGGTAAAATACTCTTACCATTGGGTCAATATGTCCTTCAGGGAGTTCTCTTAGTTCTTTTGAAGGTCTTGAACCTCTTAACCTTATATTTCCATCAGGCTCCATTATCCTTCTATTACTTTCAATTCCTTTAACCTCTGCTTCTCCATATTCTATCTGGAAATTTTCAAGATTTTTAAATGCTTCTTTTGCTGCTAAGGCAGTTTTATTTAAGAAAGCTCTATAATACTTTTCATTTATAGAATAACCACCTTCTTTATTGATCATACTAAAAGAATTCCAGCATACATTAGGGGCCTGGTGCATATGCACACAATGAGATACCAGTTTAAATTTCTTAATATTGCATACTTTTTCTATCTCCTTAATAAGATCTTCCCTGTCTTTCTCATGAAAATTAGGGATATCCGCAGCCACTAAAATCACCACATTATTCTCATACTTAAATACTAAAGCTCTCGTCCAGATATCGTCAAGAATAAATTCTCGTTCAGTATCAACTCCCGCCGGACCAGGTATAGGTGATTTTAAGTCAGGAGTGATATCTTGTTTCCCAAATCCTACTTTCATTTTTACCTACCTCCATTTTTATTAGCTTTATCCAACCTAATTTAAATATTCCTTTCATTCCAAATTCGTAAATATTCACTAAAGCACGTATACCACTGTCATTGCGAAGAGCGATAGCGACGTGTCAATCTTAACCTTTTATATTAAAGAAAATCTATCAAAAAAACTTAGAAATGGAAGCTCCTAAACTTTTAGAGAGCTTCCCTTTTAAAGATTCTATTTCTGTTTGATGAAGAATTGTTCTGGATTAACATACCCTGGTACCATTGTTCGCCAGTCATAATCATTTCCCTCTTCGGGAACATTTCGGAAATTATTCTTCACTATAACAGGACTAAACTCCAAAATAGTAGCAACTGACCATATATTCTCCGCATTGAGGCGCACAATCTCATCAGATAGTTTACGCTTTTCTTTTTCATCCACAGTTACCTTCAACTTATCGTACAATATTTGGACTTTTCTTAAATCCCCTGTGGGCTCTTCACCACTTTTTCCATTGGATGCATACCAAAGACCATAAAGAGGAGCAAAATAACAATTTGTAGCTGTAGGGACATACCATATAGGATCAACTTCCCAGTGCGTGACGTAACGTTTAGAAGCAGGTTTAGCTATTCCCATATAACAGAATTCATTTATCTCTTCCCGGTTTATAGCTAAAGAAAGAGCGATACGGAACTTTTTATTCTGAAAAAGTTCCCGCAGAACAGGGGCTTTGCAATTTTGATTAAAGTACAATCTTCCATAACCACCTATCTCGTGTTCACTTGCTAACATTCGAGATACCCATAATGTTCTATCCTCGGATTTTACATCAACCTTAATCCCAACTTCTTTCCAATAACCTTTTACTAATTCATACTCATCAACTGTACCCCCGATTTCCTCAGCACCATAAGTATTAATAACCACAGACAAAGTCTTACCATCAGGCCGCAGACGATATTCACGGTTCGTATCCCACTTTAAGCCTATCTCATCCAAAAGCTCATTTGCTCGTTTAGGATCATATTCCAAATAAAGTTCCTTAACAGTAATAGGAAGAGGTTTTTTCCACCATCTTAAAACTCTGTAGTCTCCTTTTTCCCTCTCTATCAGAAAGAGACTAAAGTTTGATAGACTCATATACCGCATTTGCATATCTAATTCGCCTGCTATTGCTTTAAAATTCGCCGTTTCTGCACTTCCTATCAAATCAAAAGTAATTCGGTCAATATAGGGGAGTTGATTTCCTTCAGGATCCACTTTCCAGTAGTAAGGATTCCTTTCCGCAATCATACGAGTAGCAGGAGGACCTACCTTTATTTTCCAGGATCTAATGGTAGGAAGTTCAGGATTTTCATTAAGGTTATTCTTTACCGGAAATAATTGATACCAAAATTTAAATCCTTCCTTTTTAGCCATCTCTTCTAACTTTTCTTTTGAGGTATAACGGGGATGAAACTGCTTCATGTAATGCTTGGGAACAGCCATTCCAATTCCGTTAAAGCAGAGGTTATCGAGAAATAGCCCGTATGGCTCGGTAAAGCCAAATTTAATCGTATAATCATCTACTTTTTCTATTTTTACTTGTTCTCCCCCAACTGTAAGCCACTTTGGAAAAACAGGAGTGAGTTCTTTGTTAAGCATAATATTCTCATACCAGAACATGATATCATCAACAGTGAAAGGCTCTCCATCAGACCACTTCATTCCTTTTCTTAAATAGAAAGTAAAAGTTTTCCCTTCATCTGAAATTTCCCAACTTTTAGCTATTCCAGGAATTGCGGTCATAGCATCGCGAGCCCAGCGGGCAAGAGCCTCATATCCCTGCCGAGAATTTAGCATAATATCCCCAGCTCTTGTAACTACTTTATGCCAGGTTCCTCCATATTGTCCAATCTCTTCTACCGGTTCTACTACCACTGGCTCCTCAGGAAGTCTTTCCTCTATTGAAGGAAGCTCACCAGCAGCTACCTTTACTTTTAACTCAGGAGCTTCATTAAATTTTTCTATTTTATTACCTGTAGCTTTTTCATATTCCCCTATAGTAGAATATTGTCCATATTGACTTTGTGCTAACACTGGGATTACTCCCAATAAACAAATTGCCCCACTTAAAAGCAACATTGTTAACTTTCGTATCATTTTTTGTTACCTCCTGTATGATGTAATTTAAAATCCTTAAACTAAATTCCTTTGGTTTGACGTGGTTCATTTTTCTGTGGAAAGCTCTTAAAAGAGAAATTAAACTTTCGACACTTCTCTTTTTAAAAAGTTTTCCTTTTTTCCAAGATAGATTGGCCTACCTACCTTCATCCACCTCCTTTTCGGCCATTTATTCTATCTTTTCTCACCTTTTCAATCAATATTAAATAAAAAAAGGATAGGCAATGCAAAAAGCACTACCTATCCCTTAAATTTACTTTATTAAAATTATCTCTACTTAAAAAAACTAACCTATTCTCGAGAGAGAGAGAGCTATAAACCTTTTCCACAATTTTACTCTCCTTAATGACTAAATAATTTCTTCTTTAATCTTTCGGTTTATATTATAGTACATATATTTTTTCGTCAAGAGGGTCACTCAAAATTTTTTTCGCTCTTTTCCTTGTCAGATGCTAAATTGAGTGAAAAATCTTTGAAAAACTAAAAACTTTAAAAATATTTTACATATAATTTTTATCTTACTAAACTAACCAAATATCCTAAAAGAGCAAATACTCCTGCGTTTAGAATAATAACTAAAATTTTAAACCATCGGTCTGATTTAATCTGGTGATGCTTTAGATGATTTTCCAGTTGTTTTTTAATAACTGGTAGGATTTCTACTTTTTTAGCTAAATTCTTTACATCCTGTTTAGTCTCGGTAATATCAACTCTCATAGCTTTTATATCGCTTTCTATTCTTCCTAAACTTCTTTGAATATTATTTTTTTGTTCGTTCATTCTTTCCTCTGTGCCCTAAAATTTACCCTCTTAACTCCTTAAAATTTTACTCTCCTTACTGGTTGAATAATTTCTTTCAGTTTATTATAATATGTTTTATCAAACTGTCAAAATTTTTATTTTCAGTTCAAAAACTTAAAATAAATACTGAATGACAGAATGATTATTAGCCTCTTCATACCAAAGATCTAATCCATTTTATATTATTAGCACGTCTTTATTTTTTGTCAAGAGGCGCGTTAGATCAGAAAAATTGAAAGTAAATTAGATTTCAAGAGGCTTTCGGGAGAAATAAAAGAAATATTATCCCCTCCACCGTGAACGCACTCTTAAAAATTTGTAATTATTTTACAGTTTAATGAGTTTGTTTCCATCTAAAAAATCCCTTTGGTGGGTAAGATCCTAAAAATTTTCTATAGAGGATTCCCAGAATTCACAAATATTTTCGGTCTTCTCTCTGGAAATACCAATATATTCTTCAGGGTTATTTAGCACTTTTCTTTGCCTCTCGTTAATCTTTGCGAGAAACAATTTAACCTCCTCATCCTCCCATATAAGTTCTCTTAAGCTCCGCTTTTCTTTTCGGGATTTTGCTAAAAGCTTGCGTACACATCCATATCCATCAGGATGACCATTAATTGACAAAAGAATATATAAAGGCTCGGCAACAATTAACTCCTTACTAAAATTCAAATTTTTCCTCATTCTCTCTCGGTCTATTTCTATTTTCCCGAGAGCGGTATTTAACCGTTTAACAGAGTGAATAAAAGCCGTAAATATTTCTATAAGAAATCTGCT
>JAUWJJ010000176.1 GCA_030607765.1 Candidatus Aerophobota bacterium | reverse complement strand
GTTCTGCATTTGGAGAGACTGAGGAGGAGGCTTTAAGGGAAATTAAAGTTGCAATTGACCTTCGGTTAGAGGTTGAACGAGTTGAGAAAGAAAAAGAGGTAGTGACTGAATGGTTTAGTGAGGATTATTTACGACTTCTGACGGATATAGCCGAATGGAGGATGGCTAGATTAGCGAAAGGATCGAAGGAAGAGGATGAGTTTGTTTATGACAAACAGGAAGTTGTTATTCCTCTAAGCTTCAGTTAGGGGAACAACCATTCGCTTAACAAAAAAAGGCTCAAAGCCATCCAAAGTAGGATTAATTAAGTAATTAAATACTAAAATTATTCCCAAAATGAGAATGAAAATTTGTAACCAATTCGTAACCAAATCACTCCAAAAATTAGGTAAAAATGAGCAAAATTAAGTAAATCCAAAACAACAGGAAAGGGGCTAAAAATAAAGATTAACAAGGGAAACAAGCCAATAACAAGCCATCCTAAAACCCTATCTTATCAACAAACAGATAGTTCGCCCTCTTGTGTAGATGAGATATTGGAAAGAGTTTTTACTCAACTGGGGATAGATAAAAAGTTAAGAGAACTTAAAGCTTTAAGAGATTGGAAAGAAGTGGTTGGCAAAAAGATTGAGAAACACACCTACCCTTTGCGAGTGAAAAAAGGAAATTTATTTGTAGTAGTGGATAATTCTGGATGGTTAGCTCAAATTACTTATTTTAAAGAAAAGATAATTTCGGAAATTAACCAGAGGCAAGGAAGGAAAGTAATCAAGGATATATACTTAAGATTGGGTAAGATAAGCCATGGAAATATACGTGGACCAGCTAAAAACTGGAGAATGAAAAGAATGAAGCTGGAGGAGCGGGAACTGGAAAAGATAAAGAATAAGTTAAATAAAGTAGAGGATAGAACTCTGCGTCGAATTTTAAATAGAATTTTGGTTAAGGATAAAAAGCTAAAGAAAATACGCTCAAAGAAGAGGTAAGTTTGACAAATTGGGTTTTTATACTAAAATAAATAGATGGAGGAAAAAAGAGGTTGGATTACCAAAGACTTCGAGAGAAGATGGTGAAAAAACAGCTTATTCCCCGAGGAATTAAGGATGAAAGGATACTAACAGCTTTCCTTCAAGTACCTCGAGAAAGGTTTGTCCCCGAAGAGGTTAGAGAAGATGCTTATGGAGATTTCCCTCTTTCCATAGGAGAAGGTCAGACTATCTCTCAACCTTATATGGTTGCCTTAATGACGCAATGTTTAGATTTAAAGGGGAAGGAGAAAGTTTTAGAGATAGGTACTGGATCAGGCTACCAAACAGCTATTTTAGCTAAGCTTTCCAGAGAGGTTTACAGTGTGGAAAGAATAAGGATTTTCGCTCAAAGAGCAGGGGAGCTCCTAAGAAAGCTAAAGTATAATAATGTCAAGATTCTTGTCGGTAACGGAACTCTGGGATGGAAGGAATTTTCTCCTTACGATAGAATAATAGTAACGGCTGGAACTAAAGATATCCCTCCCTCTTTAATTCATCAACTAAAAGAGGACGGAGTAATGGTTATCCCAGTTGGAGATGTTCATTCTCAGGATTTAAAAGTACTCCGGAAGAAAAAAGAAGAAATAATTACTCAGGCAGTGGAAAGATGTATTTTTGTTCCTTTGATAGGAAAATATGGATGGGGAGAAAGAGTTGACTGAGTGGTTTTCTTCTCGGGAATTTTTAACTTTCTTTATAAGTGTACTCCCCGTAGCTGAACTACGTGGAGGTCTTCCTTTTGCTCTATCTCAAGGGATTCCACCAATTAAAGCTTACCTGATAAGTGTAGCAGGAAATATACTGCCGGTAATTCCCCTCTTGCTTGGTCTTAGGGTTCTATCAAGGGTGGCTAAGAGATATAGAACAGGTATAAGGGTATTTAATTGGTTAACAGATAAGATGGAGAGAAAGAAAAGGCTCGTAAAAAGATACGGTATACCTGGAATCGTGCTATTAGTAGCTATACCTTTGCCACTGACAGGAGCATGGACGGGAAGTATAGTTAGCTCTTTGTTATCTATTCCTATTAAATACGCCTTTCCAGCTATTCTCACTGGGATATGTGTAGCAGGGGTCATCGTTCTTCTGGTAAGTCTGGGAATACTGGGAGCTTCAAAGATATTTGTCGGGATGTAGCGCAGTCTGGTAAGCGCGCCTGCTTCGGGGGCAGGAGGTCGTGGGTTCAAATCCCACCATCCCGACCAAAATTTTATGTGGGATTTGAAGCCGAGCCGATGAGCATCCTGTGGAAATGTAGCGCAGACCTTCAGGTCTGCCTATCTTTGTAGCCGCAACCTTCAGGTTGCGTAGGATTAGCAGGTTCTCAAACCTCGCGACTACCTACATAAGGAGCTTTATGAACAAAAAGATTCGATTAGCAATTTTTATTCTGGTAACTTGCTTAAGCATAAGTCTTGCTTATTCTTTACTTTTTGCTGAAACCATTTCCTATTCTCGATATCATATTGTAAAAAGGGGAGAGAGTCTTTACGAAATAAGCAAACGCTACGGAATTTCCTGGAGGGAAATCAAAGAAAGAAACAATCTTTCGGGGATTGAAATCTATCCAGGACAAAAACTTATAATTCCTGTAAAAATTCAGGGAGTATACCATACAGTTAAAAGATACGAAACTCTCTGGCGTATCTCTAAGACTTACGGAATTTCGCAAAAAGAAATCTGTCGTCTTAACCATACACTCGAGCCAACACAAATCAAGATAGGCCAGAGGATTTTTATCCCTGGAGCTAAAGAAATTAAAGAGCTACATATACCAGAGGAATTAGTTCTGGAAGAAGAGAAGGTAAAAGATTCTCTTGAGGAAACAATAATTAGCTCTAAAGAAACTGTAAGCATTTCAGAGGAAACGATGGTTACCTATGAGAAAACTATATCTGCTTCAGAACAAATAGTAACTCCATCCGAGAGTATAAGTACTCTGCAAAGCTATAAAGAAGAGGATACTTTCACAAAGAAGATAACCTTTTCCCTTACCTGGCCTTTAGAAGGAGAGGTAATTAGATATTTTGAAGAGGGGAGTTCAGGAATTGATATTGTTGCTCCTGAAGGAACTTCCATTGTTGCTCCTGCTGATGGTAAAGTTCACTTTAATGGCTGGCTTAGAGGATACGGAAAAACTTTAATTATTAAACATAACCAACTCGGGATTTATACCTGCTATATGCATAATTCACTTAATTTAGTAGAAATCGGTGATGAAGTAAATATAGGAGATCCCATTGCCAAAATAGGCAGCACGGGAACAGTAAAGAGCACACTTCTTCACTTTGAAGTGCGAAAAACAAGCGACGGAAAGCCAGTAAACCCTCTGGATTACCTTCCATAAATGAAAAATTTATCTTGTAGCGTAGAAATTTCAAAATTTTGATATATTAAAAACAAAAGAAAGGCTTTAAATAAAAGCTTCAAAGGGGGCTCAGGAGGGAAATTTCTCCTGATGGATCTCAGTGGAAAGAGAAATTGAGATATCCAACGAAGTCGGAGTTCATGTAAGACCTGCCTCTATGCTGGTAGAAATTGCCTCTAAGTTTGAATCGGAAATCTGGATAGAGAAAGATGGACGGGAAGCTAATGGAAAAAGTATAATGTCCCTTTTGTTATT
>JAUWJJ010000089.1 GCA_030607765.1 Candidatus Aerophobota bacterium | reverse complement strand
TGTAGTTGCCCAATTCATTGGGCGGTTTTAATGCGCCGATAAATCGGCAAGCTACAAGGATATCAAAACAGCCGATAAATCGGCAAGCTACAGCTCGCAATGACGGATGTGTGCTCTCATATTTTTTAGGAAAACTTACCTATTACGAGTAAAAAGTGATAGTAATAAGTGATATAGTGATGAGGTTTTTACACATTACATCTCTTACTCTTACGTTTCACTTGGCTTGGCAGGTCTAAAGACCTGCTCTACTCTTGCCTTTACCCTTTGCCTCTTACTTCTCACACTTCACTCATTACCCATTACTCATCACTTCTCACATACCTGCGGGGATCGGTAATTTTTCCCTCTAAAACTGAGGCTGCCACTGTAGCTGGGGAAGCTAAATAAATAAAAGCCTCGGGATTTCCCATTCTTCCTTTGAAATTGCGATTGGCAGTAGATATAACATTTTCCCCATTGGCAGGAACACCATTATGAGTTCCAACACAGCACCCACAACCAGGGGTTACCACAGAGGCTCCTGCCTCAACAAAAGTGCGCAGTATCCCCTCTTCTAACGCCTTTAAGTAAATTTTTCGAGAGGCAGGAGCTACAACAAATCTAACTCTCGGATGAATTTTTCTGCTTCCTATAACATCTGCTGCTATTTTTAAATCCTCTAATCTTCCATTAGTGCAGGTGCCTAAGAAAGCTTGTTGTATAGGAATTCCTTCAACATCTTCTATAAAAACTACATTATCCACTGAATGAGGCTTAGCTACACAGGGAGATAATTTAGATAGGTTGTATTCAAGAACTCTACTGTAGGAAGCATCAGGATCGGGATTTACAAAGTTAACTTCCCTTTTAGTATGTTGAATTAGCCACTTCTTTGTCTTTTCATCTCCCTGAACTATTCCTGCTTTAGCTCCTAACTCCATAGCCATGTTGGAAAGGGTAAACCTTGCTTCCATAGATAAATCCCGGATAGTTTCTCCCCCAAACTCTATAGATTGATAAATAGCTCCGCTTGCACTAATTTTTTTAGCTAAGTAAAGAGCTATATCCTTACTGTATACTCCCAAAGGAAGCTTCCCTTGAAAGTATACCTTCATACTCTCCGGAACCCTAAGCCAAATTTTTCCCGAAGCCATTACCGAGGCTAAATCGGTAGACCCAACTCCAGTAGCAAAGGCACCTACAGCACCGTAGGTGCAGGTATGGGAATCAGCTCCCACTACCAAATCTCCGGCACTCACCCAGCCTTCCTCCACCACTACCACATGGCATACTCCCCTTCCAACATCATAAAAGTTTATTTCCTGCTCCCAGGCAAAATCTCTCATCAACTTATGAAGAGAAGAAACATCTCGATTGGGGGAAGGAGCGCTATGATCAATGAAAAAGGCAAGTTTTTTCCCATTAAAGACTTTCTTTCTGTCCATTTTTCTAAAAACATCAATGGCAAGAGGGGCAGTGCCATCCTGAGCTATAGCAAAATCCACCTTAGCAATTACTATATCACCAGCCTGAGTTTCTCTTCCACAATGCTTAGAGATAATTTTTTCTGCAATTGTCTTTCCCATAATTTCACCTATAACCTTGCCCATATTTTTTCATATAAGCTCGATGAGCTCTTTTCACCTCTTCCCCGGGTATCTCATCAGGCACTCCCCTAAGCAAGGCTAAATACACAGTTTTAGCTATATCCTCAAGCATAATGGCTGCTTTTAAGGCAGCTTCAGGAGATGGACCAATGGTAAATACTCCGTGATTTTTCATTAAAATAGCAGTAGATTTTCCAATGGAGTTTACTATTTCCTCTCCAATTTCCTCACTTCCAATTTTGGCATAGACTCCTACGGGAATAGGTCCTCCAAATTCATCGGCTATAGCAGTAAGATAAACAGGGATAGGTTGACCCAGAGCAGCAAAACTGGTAGCGTAATTGGAATGAGTGTGAACCATTCCATTTATATCCTGGCGATGTCGATAAACATAAAGATGAGTTTGAGTATCTACAGATGGCCTTAGACTCCCCTCAATTACTTTACCATCAAGATCAACCACTACCATATTATCTGGTGTTAAGTTCTCATATTTCACTCCACTGGGCTTAATTACCACATAACCACTTTCCCTATCTCTTCCACTTACATTCCCACTGGTGCAGATGACCAATTTATTTTTTGGAAGTTTCAGATTTAAATCGCAAACCCTCTTTCTTAGCTCTTCTAACATTAATCTCTCCTTCAATAAGTGTTTGTTTTTGCAAGCTCTGAGCAACTACAACCCGCCCCATAAATGGGGCAACTACAAAGGCTAAAGCCTCGCGGCTACCAACTTACAACTTTTTATCCCTTTAATCCCCCAACTTCTCTCTTTATTTTCTTTAATCTTTTCATTGCATCATTTCCTCCCCGACCAAAGTAATCATGCAACCTCTCATATTCACCATAAATACTTTGATAGAGACGGTGATTTTCTGTATTGGGGTAATATCGCTCAGCTTTTAAATGAGCCATCTTTTCTGCTGCTTCCACAATGTTATCGTAACCTCCTCTTGATTTCCCAGCAACCACTGCCCCAAACATAGCCGATCCTAAGGCAGGAGCTTGAGAAGATAAAGTTATCTTTATCTCTCTTCCACTAACATCAGAGTAAATCTGCATAAGGAGTTTATTTTTCTCAGGCAACCCACCACAGGCATAAAGCTCATCTATCTTCACCCCATTTTCCTCAAATGAATTAATTATCTTATAAGTTCCAAAAGCGGTAGCTTCAATTAAAGCCCTGTAAATCTCCTCTGGTTTGGTTTCCAGAGTATATCCTAAAACAAATCCCATTAAGTCAGCATCCACCAGTATGGATCTGTTACCGTTCCACCAGTCAAGGGCTAAGAGTCCACTCTCCCCGGGTTTTATCTTAGATGCTTTTTCTTCCAGAAGTTTATGAATGCCTATATCTTTCTTTTCAGCTTCTTTTTCATAATTTAAGGGAACAGAATTTTTTATAAACCAGGAAAAGATATCCCCTACTGCTGATTGTCCAGCCTCATATCCATAGTATCCAGGTAAAATCCCATCCTTTACTATTCCACAGACACCTGGAATTAAGTGGAAGTTTTTATCCACCATCATATGACAAATAGAAGTTCCCATTATCATAACCATTTTCCCCGCTTCAGTAACTGTAGCAGCCGGGACAGAAACATGAGCATCTACATTCCCCACAGCTACCGCTGTTCCCTCCCTTAGCCCGGTCAATTTAGCCATATAAGAAGTTAATCCCCCTGCTCTCGAACCTAAGGGATAAATTTTTTGAGAGAGTTTTTCCTCAACTACTCTTTCAAAACGAGGATCAACTGCTTTAAAGAAATTAGGGGAGGGAAAACCTATATCTGGATCCCACATTGCCTTATAACCAGCAGTGCAGGAGCTTCGTATCTCTTTTCCAGTAAGCTGAAGAACTATCCAGTCCGTTCCTTCAATTAATCTATCAGCAGCCTCATAAATTTCAGGGGCCTCGTTTAGTATCTGCAAAAATTTAGGGAAAAACCACTCCGATGAGATTTTTTCCCCATATCTACAAAGAAAATCCTCTTTTCTTTGCCGGGCAACCTCGTTTATTCTATCAGCTTCGGGTTGAGCAGCATGATGCTTCCAGAGCTTTACCCAAGAGTGAGGATTATTTCTGTATTCCTCCCTCATAGACAGAGCTATCCCCTTTTTATTTATAGGAAGTATAGTACAGGAGGTGAAATCTATCCCTATACCAATTACCTCTTCCGAAGAGATACCACTTGCGTTAAGAACCCCAGGGATAGCATATTTTATAGCCTCAAGATAATCTTTTGGATTTTGTAGAGCCCAATCGTGTTCCAATCTTACATTAGTCTCCGGAAGAACCTCATCTATAACTCCATCCGGGTATTGATATACCGAAGTTGCTACTTCTTCTCCATCCTCTACTCTCACTAAAACCGCTCTTGCCGATTCTGTACCAAAATCTATGCCAATGGAATATTTAGCCATTTCCCCCCTCCTTTCGTAATTTTTTGACCACTGAGAACACTGAAAACACAGAGAAACTAATTGTTTTTCAACCTTTAGCCTTATGCCTTTTGCCCTTCGCCTTCTTAAATTTTCAGCGTTCATCTACAGCTGAACAGATAAAAATATTTTAATAAAATAGTAAAAATAAGCAAGGGAACTAAAAGAAATTCTCTTGACGCTTTTTCCCCTTAAAAGTACAATAATGAAGATTTCCTGAGAAAAGCGAGGCTATCTTGAAAGATGAGGTAAACTTTGGCAGGCATATTTGCCGTCCTATATCTCCCCTTTGCAGTAGTTGTCCTCTAAAACTATTTCGTGATAGGGTTGGAGTAAGAAAAACAAGATGAATACAGATACATTAATTAGTGAGGCTTGTACTTCAACTGCAAATGGTCTATCAAAGCTAATTCAAGAAGTTATCAAGATCCTAAAAGAGGAAAGAGAGAAAGGAAAAGAGGGAAATCAGATAATAAAAGGGGGTCTAATAGAGCTTCCCTGTGAGGGGGAAGTGATAGTAGTGGGAGATATACATGGAGACCTAAAAAGTCTTGGCTTCATTTTAAGAAATAGCAGTTTCTTTATTAAGGAGGAGCAAAATCTGCACTTAGCTTTTCTGGGAGATTATGGAGACAGGGGAGAGCAATCCCCTGAAGTTTACTATGCAGTTTTAAAACTTAAGAGTATTTTCCCGAAAAGAGTTGTTCTGTTAAGGGGAAATCATGAGGGACCATCTAATCTTGGGGTTCGCCCCCATGACCTGCCTTACTTCTTAGAAGCAAAGTACGGGCTGGAAGGAAGAGAAATCTACCGCTATTTGCAAAATTTCTTTGACTGCCTACATCACTGTATGGTGGTCAAAGGAAAGTACATAATGCTTCATGGAGGACTTCCCGAGAAAACTGCATCTTTTTCGGACATAGCTTACGCCCATAAAACTCATCCTGAGCAAAAGTACTTAGAGCAAATTCTCTGGAGCGATCCTGGCGAAGGAGAGCAAAGCTACCCTTCTCCCAGGGGGGCAGGTAGGCTCTTTGGTGAGAGGATAACCCAAAAGATATTAAAAAAATTAAGGGTAAAAACCCTCATTAGAAGCCATGAGCCCTGTGAGGGAGTTTTTGTAAATCATAAGGGGAAAGTTTTAACCATTTTTTCCCGCAAAGGTTCTCCCTATTACAACTCTAAGGCAGCTTACTTAAAGATAGACCTTCTTGAGGAAGCTAAGGATGCCTATGAACTGTCAAGAGAAGCTCGCCTGTTTTAAATCCAGATAAGATAGGCAGACCTGAAGGTCTGCACTACATTCACTGATAAGAAGCCCAACCTTTGGCTTTGGGAAGAGCTCGCTGCCATCCCTCATATAGCTTATAACGTTCTTCAGCATTTATCTGAGGATTAAATGTAGCCTCCGGCTTTTGTTGAGGTAAATTCTTTAGTTGTTGTAAATCAGTCCAGAATCCAGTAGACAAGCCGGCTACGTAAGCCGCTCCTAAAGCAGTAGCCTCAGTCACCGCCGACCTCATCACTTGAATATTGGAGATGTCGCTTTGAAATTGACAGAGGAAATCATTCTTGGTAGCTCCGCCATCCACTTTCATTCGAGAAAGACTAAGAGCTGTTTCTTTTCTCATCACTTGAAGAATGTCCTC
>JAUWJJ010000028.1 GCA_030607765.1 Candidatus Aerophobota bacterium | reverse complement strand
TGTCCAATGTCAAGGGCTGACCCCTACTACTATTCTGGACAGTATGAATTGTAAGTGATATATTATTAGCAAGAGATAAATTTTTTTAAAGGAGGTGCAAGGTGCAACAAGTTATAACTCATAGATTAGACCGGTACAGTAAAGTCGTTCTCACAGTGATAGCTGTAGCTTTAGTAGCTTTGCTGTTTAAACCTTTATTTACTTCCCAAAAAGCTACTGCCCTGACTGAGGAAAAGGCTTTAGATGTAAACCTTAACATTGATAAAGTTGGAGGAGAAAAGCTTTTGAAGTGGTGGGAGGCAGATAGAGCTGAAAAGGGAATTCCCATTTACATTGAGGGTCTCATTATCACTGAACAGAGTGGAGATTAACTAAAGGAGAGTCAGGTCTCTACTGGACAAATTTTTAGTTTATATTAAATTAAAACCAGGGTAAATCTTTAAGTAAGATAAATAAAATGAGAAAATTTTTAGTTATTGGAACTTTAGTGCTGGTGGGAATTAGCTTTTGTTTTTATCCCGGGATAGCTCATATAAGTTTTTCCATTATTTCCCCTGCCTCCAGGGTAATAGTAACTATCTATGAGGAGAACCTCAGCTTTATTCGAGAACAGCACTATCTAAATTTAAAGGCAGGGTTAAATGAGGTTAATTTTGACTGGGAGGGGGCAAAAATTGAGCCAGATTCAGTTAAAATTTGTTTTTTAGAGGAGCCGGAGAAAATAAGCATTCTAAGGGAAATTTCTTCTTTAAATCAGGCAACTTCCCTTATCTGGGAAGTTGACAGTGTGAAGGAAGGAGGGGAACTGGTAGAGATCTCTTACCTCCTTGACGGCTGGGAAAGCTATGATCAGTATCAAGCTAAGGTAAATGAGAAGGAAGATAAAACTTCTCTTGAAGCTTATTTTACCATCCGCAACCAAAGTGGGGAGGATTTTAGGAAGGTGGATTTCTTTAGTGAGGATAAAACTCACTGGCAAATAGATATAAAAAACGGGGAAGAAAAAAGATTACCTCATTTTAAAGTAGAAAATATTCCCCTGAAAAAAATATATCTCTTTGACAGGGAAAAGTGGGGAGATAAGATAGTTATGCTGTATCAATTTTTTAACGGTTCCAACTCTCCCTTAAGTAGAGATTTTATTCCTCCGGGAAGGGTGAGAATCTATCAAGAAAAGGTGGGAGAGTTAAGTTTTTTAGGGGAGGATGAAATTAAGAGGACAGCTTTTAATCAGGAATTGAGACTATATGTGGGAAAAGTTCGGGACATTCAAATAAAAAAAGAAATGCTGGAATTTAAAAGAATAGACATAAGGAGAAACGAGAGAGGGAATATTCAAGTTTACGACACCAAGGAAGAGTATGAGATTACCTTAAAAAATTTAAAAGAGGAAGAAGTGAAAGTTGAGCTAAGAGAGCATATTCCCGATAGCTGGGAGATGCTCATCTCCCAGCCCGAGGACTATACCAAGGAGAATGCCCACCTTATTAAGTATGAGATAAAGATTCCCCCCGGGGAGGAAAGAAAAATACACTACCAGATTACCCGTAAAAATTTACTTCCCCACCAGATTATAAAACCTTCAACCTATTGAAGAGGCAAATGCGTGAATGCGATAATGCGTTGATGCGTAGAAGAGACAAACTAGATAGACGAAACACACGAAATAATGGAAAATTTAATTTCTGAATACTTAGAGGTTGTGAGGCTTTTTCGCTGTTATCTTGAGGAAAAAATAGGAATGGAAAAAAAAGAAGACCCCCAAGTGTCCCTGGAAAGTTTTTACCAGAGTATGAAGAACTGTAAACTGTGCAGTTTATATAAAACCAGAACAAATATGGTTTTTGGAGAGGGGGACCCTCACTCACAACTAATGCTGATTGGAGAGGCTCCAGGAAAGGATGAAGATTTAAGGGGAAAGCCTTTTGTGGGAGCGGCAGGTAAACTCTTAAGAGAAAGCCTTAAAAAAGAAGGTATCTTTGATAATAAGATTTACATTGCCAATGTTATTAAGTGTCGTCCTCCCGGTAATCGAGACCCCCAGCCTGAGGAAATCTCTGCTTGCCTTCCTTATCTAAGAGAGCAGATAAAGACTATTAATCCCAGGATTATCTGCACTCTGGGTAAATTTTCCACTCAGGTGCTTTTAAATACTACCCAGGGTATTACCCACCTGCGAGGAAAAGTTTATCAATTTAATGACAGCACAGCAATTATCCCTACCTTTCATCCTGCTGCCTGTATATACAGAGCACACTGGAAGAGTGTATTCCAGGAAGACCTCAAACTAATAAAAAGAGAACTGGATAACCTGTAGCATAGAAATTTCAAATCCACAGCAAGCAGACCTAAAGGTCTGCACTACATTTTTATTGGATAAAAAGAGTATCTTGCCTTCCATTTTTTTACTTTCCAGCAGCTAATAAATAGTTTACCTGTTTTAAACTGGGAGTTCCTTCCATTGGCCCCTTTTTAGTTACAGTTAAAGCTCCCACCGCATTAGCAAACTTAGCTATTTTTTTAAGGTCCCAGCCTCTTAGCATACCCACAACTACTCCAGCATCAAAACAGTCACCAGCACCGGTAGGGTCTACCTCCTTTACCTTGAAGGAGGGAACTTCTATTCTTTCATCAGGGGTAAGTACAACTGAGCCTTTAGCTCCGCGTTTTAAAATAACAATTTTTGGGCCAGAGTTTAACAATTTTTTGCAAGCGGTGAGACTATCTTTAGTATCTGTAAGCATCTTAGCCTCATCTTCGCTGGGCAGGAGAAGCTGGCAGGCAGAAAGAACAGGCTGGCAAATCTGCCTTATCTTTTCCACACTTAACAGTTCCGGACGAAGATTGGGATCAAAACTAATCTTACCTCCACCCCTTTTAACTATTTCTACAGCTTTATAGCAGGCCCTTTGCCATTGCTCATTTACAGACAGACTTGATCCCATTATATGCAGGTACTTTACCCCTGATAAATAGCCTTTGTTTACTTGATTCAGGCTAATCTTTCCCGAGGCTGCCCGGGAAAGGTGGTAAATGAACTTACGGCTACCATCACTAAAATAGGTAACAAAGGCTACTCCTGTAGTATAATCTTTTAAGGAACGAGTATAAGTTGTATCAACACCATCTTGCCTTAATCTTTCCAAAATTAGCTTTCCGAAATCATCTTCTCCCACACTCCCAATAATTCCACTTTGCACTCCCAATTTTGCCACTGCATCGGCAAATATAGCCGGAGCCCCGCTGGGAAAAGGACCAACAAAATTTCCCACTGTATTTAGGGGTTGATCTACCTTTTCCCTCATTACTTCTACTAAAAGCTCACCTACAGAAACCACTTCAACACTCATTTTCTTCCCTTTTTTGGTTTATTTTAATATAAAATACAGGAAGGGTCAAACTTAATATTTGGAAAAGGGGTCAGGTCTCAACATTTGACATTTCCCAAAATCAGACTAATTAAACTAATTGCGTTACGATATGATATAGTGAGAAGAAATGGCAAATGTTGAGACCTGACCCCATCTTTAAAATACATAGGTAAGAGAAAATCTATGAGTATCACCCAGTGGACCATAGGAAAGATAAGCATAGTCCAGTTTGTATATATATTTAGAGCTTCCAAACTCAAAGCCTGCTCCAAAGCTCAAGCCCTCTCCAATATCCGACTGAGTTTTGTACCCTGCCCTCAAAGCAAGGAATCTATTAAGGTTCCATTCTACTCCCATGCATGTATATACCTCATTATCAATTGGTTTTGCTAAATCCAAAGCAAAAATCACACCTTTCATCCTAAAACCTACTCCCAATTTATAAGTTAGAGGCAGAGGACTTACAGATAAGCCCTCTCCTACATTCTGGACTACGGCAGCCAAAGAGAGAGTTTTACTTGGTTTCCATAATAGGCCTGCATTCCCAAAAATAGTGTACTGGGTATCTTCTCTTATGGTATCTCGGAAGACAGCTGGAGCAATTCCAAACATAAGATTGTGTCCTATCTCTCCGGCATATCCCAGAGAAAGATAAATGCTGGAGGCACCAAAATAACCGGTAAGTTCACCAGATTGGCCACTTCTCTCCTAGACCCTGCCCATATCCACGTAATTTATTCCTATAGCCGATATCTCAAAAGTGGAGGAAGGAAGAGTTAGACAAAGATAACCCTGTCTTATCTCCTGCATCCATAGATTATACATAGAAAGTAGTTGTCCCTCTTTCAGTTGGGCAAGACCGGCAGGATTCCAGTAAAGAGCAGATGCATCATCTGCTATAGCAGAAAATGCGTCACCCATACCTGCTGCCCTGGCTCCTACACCTATCTTTAAGAAGGTTGGTCCAGCTGTGCCTGGTCCACTGGCGTATCCCCGAGAGGGGAAAATGAGCATCAAAAAAAGTAGTATAAATAAAAGTTTGTGCATCCTTACTCCTCACTGTAACTCTCTAAACTACCCTTATAATTACAATTTTACCTTATAATAGCAATTTTACCTGTTTTCCTGTTTCCAGTTACTTTGGGACAGTAATAAATGTAAACACCTCTTGCCACCATCTCTCCAAAATCATTCCTACAATCCCATATTGCTGTGGCTGAGCCCCCTTCTTCTACCACTTCGCCAGGAGTATCAAGGGCCCTGATGAGCTCTCCCACAATGCTGTAAATATACACAGTTGAATTCAAAGGCAGGTTAGCTATTTTAACTACATCACCTCTGTCCGGGTAAACAGGGCTGGGATAGACAACTACGGGCAAGGATACTTTGAATGAACATTTAGCTGTAGCCTCATCATCCTCGTCAGGGTAGTTACCTACCTCATCCTTAGCTCTAACCTTGAAGACGTAATCTCCCGCAGGAAGAGCATAAGTTTTATTTTTCTCAAATACCCAATCTGACCAATTTCCCAACCCATTACCATCATAACCTTCCAGCTTATACTGATAAACTAAATTTTCAGGTGGAGTAATACCGCTGGGATCAGACCCATCCCAGGCAAATATAACATCTACCTTAGCCATATTTGCAGCAACTATCTTTTCGGGATATTCCGTTAAAATAGTCACGGGAGGATTATTATCTACTTTTATCTTAATCCTTACCTCATTTGTATTGTCAGCCTCATCTTCTGCTAATAGCCTCAAGGTGTATGAGCCATCACTAACTAATGTTGTATACCAAATACCTAAAGTATCATTGCTCACCGGGTTAGGGGAGCCAACAATTTCTATCCAAGAAGAGCCTCCTCCTGAGCCATATTCTAACTCGTATTGCTTAAAGTGGATATCGGTAGCTGTACCTTTAATGTTTATCTCTTTATTAACTATGGCAGCCTCTTTGGGTGAGGCTACAGCTACTGTTGGAAGAGTGGTATCCAGAATAATACTATCTGAGTAGATATCTGATTCAGTGCCGAGAACATTTCTAAATTTTACATAAACTGTTCTTTCCCCATCACCAGAAGCTAAAGTCCAAGATTTAGTTGTAATATAATCCTCCCAGTCACTCCAGGAAGAGCTATCATTGCTAAAGCACATTTGAGCAACATTTGTGGCAGATAAATTCAGGGTAACATCCGGGGTGTTAGTGTAAGTAGCACCGTTGTTAATCTTGATTGAGCCACTCATAGCCCCAAGCACCTTTACGGTAATACAAAAAGAATTGGCAAACACCCCTCTTTGCATCCATGGCAGTACTGCGGCAATTAAACCAACCAGTAATATAAAAAATAGCTTCTTTTTCAACATAAGCTTTTTTGGTGTTCATTGATTAAGTCTCGTATTTTAACGCCTTTACTTTTCTGTATAAGCACTTTCAGTGCGAAGAAGAATCTTTATATAACAGGCCAGGGCAAATATCTCACCCCCGGTTGTGTATTCCCTTACCTCTACGAAAAATTCCCAGTTTTGGTTGAGGTTTTTTTCCTCTTGCGGTATTTCTATAAACATTTTAACCCCTTCTCCTTCCTCAGGATTAACAGGGAGACGTTTTCTATTAAAAGAAACCCACTTTCTTAAGGGCAGCTCTTCAAACCCTTCCCTTGTATTTACCTTTAATCCACTGGGATTCACTACCCTTAAGGTGTAACTTCTTACCACTTCTGAGTGATTCCTGATTGTTATAGTCATAGGAAACTCAACTAAAGTCCCAACTTTAACACTGTGCCATTCATAAACCCCCGGTGATACGCTTAATCCTTTGGCGTAAATATCTTTAGCTGTAGCAATCACTAACAAAATTAAACATAATAGGAGAAGAATCTTTAAAACTGGCTTGTTCATATATCACCCCTCACCTGTAGTTTGCCGATTCATCGGCTTATTAAAACCGCCCAATGAATTGGGCAGCTACTGCTCAGGCAGCTACTGTAGTATGCCCATTTACCGGCATATTAGCTTCACCCATAAATGGGCATACTTTAAACTTACAAATCACCTGATGAATCAGGCAGCTACAATTCTATCACCACTAACCATAGGCTTCCTGAACTAACTAGCCACAATTGATACGGTCACGGTTATGGTCTGCCCAGCGCCTGTTTCTACACTGAGTGGAGAGTAAAATTTATAGTATAGGTAGTTTGACGTGGCAGGAGAGGCATCTTCGACAATAGCCAGTGTTGTACCAGTTACAGAGATGCTGGGAGTCCAATCAGGAGCTGTATCTGTGGTAGTCCCCGATACAATTAGACTGTATATGTTTGTACCAGGGGTAGCGTTAAGTGTCCAAGCAACACCCTGCTCGCTTACATGAGTTTTAATATCAACTACCGTATTGGTGGTGCCAAGATCGACATGGACTCCACTCGCATTACCCATAGGCCCGGACGCTGCCAGAGCCATCTGTGGGATAGCCCAGGTGGTGTAATCAGCGTCATCAGCGGTATTTCTCAAATTCATCTCAAGAAAGTTAACCGTGACGGTGATGGTGAAGGTATCCGTAGTTGCTGCCCGGGCAGTTGTAAGCCCGCCTATAGCGGCAAACATAATCCCCAGGACAAGCAATAGTCCTAAAACCCTTTTCATTTTTTTTCTCCTTAATTTTTTTTAGTCTTTTTCATTCTTAAACCCGCCCAATGAATTGGGCAATTCCAGGTTTTCTGTAGCTTGCCGATTTATCGGCATAGACTGCCTGATGAATCAGGCAACTACAATAGCTCCGTTTTTTTATTTTTCATCACCTCCTTATAAATTGCTCAAATTTATCTTTTCTACTGTTGGATTATTTTGGATATATTCCCGAATCTTATACAGCGTATTCTCGTTTCGGATAACATGCTCATAATAATTGGGTTGCCATAATCTAACACCTGCTTTTCTACTAACTATCGCCTTGAACCGTCTGATAACCTCTCCTAAACTTAATTTGCAATCTTCAAATATCAGAATAAGGTGAATATGGGTATCCACAACCACGGAATAATCTACCTTTACTCCTTTTATGTCTACCAATGACAGTATGGAATTCTCAATCAGTTTCCCATAGTTTTTCAAAATTGGTTGTTCCAAATGACTACATATGGTTACAAAGTAATAACCATTCTGGGAATAATCATATTTTTTCAAGCGAGTGTTTTTAATATTTTTCATCTTTAAATTCGCCTATGTAGCCTGCCGATTTATCGGCTCATTAAAACCGCCCAATGAATTGGGCAATTCCAGGTTTTCTGTAGCTTGCCGATTTATCGGCACCAATTCGCCCATGAATGGGCATGCTACAAGATAAATCAGGCAGCTACATTTATTTAATGCGCCCTGCATCCAATAGTTACAGTAATTGTTTCCTCATTACCCTGGTCAATAGAAGATGGTGTCTTTAAATAAAAATATGCTTTCACACCTGATAAAGCTGCCACATTATCCCCATCTTCTGCACCTTGAAAGCATCCAGTACCACCAACTTCATCATAACTTGCCCAGGTAGTTGCACTACTAATTAAATCATAGGTAGTGGAAAACTCATCTGTAGCCGGTTTAGTGTCCCGATTAAAAAGAGCCATTAACACGCAGTGATCTATGGTAGTGTTAGAGCTATTCAGTGTCCTGTTAGTTGCCGTAGCTTCTATACTGAAATCTTCAGCACCCTCGCCAGTGTTTTTAACCAGGACAGAGTTACCCGTAGCCATTATATAAATAGTATTAGTCCCCTTACCCGAACCTATTGGCCAGGTAGTATAATCAGCGCTATCATTGTAATTCCTTAAGGTAATACCGATACCCGGAATAAAACTAATATACTTTAGAACACCATCTGTGGCATCATAGTAGCTTATATGGACATAGGAAGAAGAGTCTACAGCGAGGGAGGAGTATTCACCAACATCGCCGGTGCTATCCAGAGTCTCGACAACCCAATCCGAGATTGCTTCGCTCCACCTGGCGTATTTTAGATCACCATTGGTGGTATCGTAGTAGCTTATATAGGGATTGCCTTCATAGTCCACAATAGAGGTGAATGTACCAACGCTGTCAATGCTATCTATAATTGTGAAATCCCAGCTTGATCCATTCCACTTGGCGTACTTTAGAGCACTGTTTGCAGAATCGTAGTAGCTTATATGGGGATAGCCAAGAGAGTCCAGGCAGATAGAGACGTATTCACCAACACTTCCGGGGCTCTCCACCGTCTCGATATCCCAGCTTAATCCATTCCACTTGGCGTGCATTAGATTAGTGCCTGTTTCTTTGTAATAGGCTATATGGGCAGAGTCATCAGAAGCCAGGGCAAGGGCGTTGTACTGACCAGCCTTTGAGGGGTCAACCGTCTCGATATCCCAGCTTAATCCATTCCACTTGGCGTACTTTAGATCACCATTACCGACATCATAGTAGCTTATATGGGGATACTCGTTAGAGTCCAGGACAAGAGAGGTGTACTGACCAACATCGCTGGTGCTATCTACAGTTACGGTATCCCAGCTGGTTCCATTCCACTCGGTGTACTTTAGATTTCCATTGGTGACATCGTAGTA